>CATJHO010000164.1 GCA_949740535.1 uncultured Lachnospiraceae bacterium | reverse complement strand
TGAATCACCGGCTGTCCGTCAACGCCATAATAACAGATAGAAGAACAGCGGCCCAGTTCATCATATTCATATTGAATCTCCGCATAGCCTGTATCCTTGCACAGTATGGGCTGATTGTCTGTATCATAATACCGAATCGCTTTCTGACGGCCAAAGCTGTCATACTCATAAGAGGCAGCTGCATAGCCGGTATCTTTGCGAAGAATCAATTTCTCATCCGTTCCATAGTTTGACACTGCCGAAAGCCGCCCTGCATCATATTCAAATCTCTGAATGGCACAGCCGATATCACTGCGCAGAACCGGATTTCTTTTTGCATCATAATACCGTTCCTCCGCTTTCTTTCCGCTGTTATACTGATAGGTAATAATTGCTGCTCCCGTATTCTTATCCGGAACCCCGCAGAGCGTCCGCCCCCGGTAGCCCTCATACCGTTTCTCCGTCAACTGTCCGTTCAAAAAACTCTGATATACAACTGCATAGCCCGTATCGCTGCGGGATGTCAGATTGCCATTTGGATCCTTGTACCATTCCCGAATCAGACTGCCATTATCCGCATATTCATAACAAATCTCCGCAACCCCGTTATCCCTTCGGCAGACTGCCTTTTCTTTGGGATTATAAAAGCATTCCTGGATCAAAAAACCACTGGTATTATACAGTTCCTCCACTCTGGCATAACCCTTTTCGGGAAGCTGTACCAATTTTTCATCCAGACCATAGTATGATTTCCGAATAAGCTCCTTCCCATCCCGTTTGGTATGTTCGTAACATACATATGCATAACCCAAATCCCAGTTTTTCACTGGTTTATGAGCCTCGTCCAGATATTCCGTCTTTTCAATCCCCAGATCCGGTCTGTTACTGTAAGTATTTTTAACTGCCGCATAGCCTCCTTTCATATCACAGGGCTGCCTTCCAACTCCTCTGTAGGATTCAATTTCATAAGGCAGTTCTTCATCATAACCGTATTCATATTTTTTTATGGCGCATCCTTCCTCATTGAGTACAAGCTTTCCATTTTCATCCTGATATTGAATTTCAGAAATACGTTTATTCTGAATCCTATGCTCAATGGAAGTGTAATTCCGGGTTGGATTTACTTTCTCATGGATATCTTCTTTTCTCTCCTTTCCTTCACCAGACAATACACCTCCCGCATCTGACTGCTCTTTTACCTGTCTCTTTTCAGGTTCTTCCATTTGTTCCTTTAATGGTTCTTCCTGCTGACTCTCTTCTTCCATTTTTGTTTCTCTATCCCCCAAAAGCGGCTGAAATACCGGCTCATATTCCAGAGAGCCAGATGTTGCAGCCGTCTTTTCCATCTCCTGTGAATCCAGCCCGTCAGATTCTAAATTCATTGTTATAATCCGATCTTTTCCATCTTTCTCTGTCTCAAATTCAATCCAGCTGCTGTTAAACCGTTTATCCCGCACAGGTGTATCGCCGGCGCTCATATATGTTTCTTTTGTCAACACTCCTCCGTCGCACGCATATTGATACCAGCATACTCCATCCTCATCATAGCACCAGCTCTCGCTGCGGTCTTTCTGCCTGCGCTCTTTCAGATTTCCATAATCATCATATTCCAGATTCTCACAAAAAGCGCCGTAAAAACCCTCCACCCGCTCCGTACCGTTCTCATCACTGTAGTAGCGGATACTTCGGACATTCCCCTCTTCGTTATACTCAAAAGAAATAAGCATAATCCCCAGCTTATTGCATATGGGCTCTCCATTCACATCCAGGTAACACAATGTGGTCAGCCGATCCTCCTCATCATAAGAACAGCGCTCTCCATTCACACCATAAAGGTTATAAATATAAGGACTTAATCTGCGGATCTCAGGAAGTCCTTTCTCATTATAATCTGTCTCAATTCTTCTGGAAAGAATACCCGTCTCCGCCTTCTCATTATCAGGAATACGAAGAAGAGTCGAGTTCAGCAGCTGCGGCCTGTCTTCCACGGAATAAGTTACAATCTCCAATTCATCACGATCGTTCCGCTCTAACTCCAGAACAAGCTTTCCTCCGCTGTCAAAATAAGAAATGTGTGTTGGTTCACGAAATTTATTCTCTCTGGCAGTCTCAAAAAATTCTTTTCCCCTGCCGCGATATGTATCTTTCTCTCCTTCCCTGTACGTTACCTCAATCCGGGCTGCCGGCTGAAACAGCTCTCTTTCATAAAAGGTGGAGTATTCCCTCATGAGTTCCAACTGTCCATAAGGTTCTTCATAGGTTATCACTATGAGTTTTTTCCACGGATACTCACGGATATGCCAGTATCCCGCTCGGTTTTTCCGCTCTGAATATTTCAGTTCTCCTACACCCACAGGTATTCCATTGTTCTCTTGTATCGAAATATAATAACGAGAACTTAATGGGCAGAAATAAAATCCACATCCGGCCAATAAAACTATTAATAGTATTGCCGCCACAATTTTCTGTTTTTTGGAAAGCTGTGTCCACAACCAATGAGAAAGTGCCTTACCTTTGCGGACTACCCAGCTAAAAAGTGTTTTCCATTGCTTATACTTCAAAAGACAGAAAAACTTCCAAATTAAAACGACAATGACAATAACAATTGTTAAGAATAAACACTTATAAAAAAGATCCCTTTTTTCATACTCTGCCTGAATCAGATCCATAGTCCTCAAGGCCATCACTGTCACCAAACTGGTAAGCAGAACCGTAATATCCAGCCAGTTACTTTTCTTATGTCCCTTTTTAACCGCTTTCTTAAACGCAGGCAGTGCATGCTCTTTCAAAAGCTCTTTACATTTTTCGATTATCTTTTTCCTAAGGTCATTGAGTCTGCCAAAAACTTTCCCACCTGCTTCCCACAAAGAATTTATCCCTTTTCTCCTCTTCATCTCCCCCGTACCCCCTTATTTACCCTCTAAACACGTCAATAATTTTTAACATTATTATACAATATTCTACCAAAAATAGCAATTATTTCCAATTTATTATCTGCTATTTCTGAAAAAGAAGTAGAGTTCTTCAAATAAAGTGTCAAAAGATCTATTGTAAAATGAACAAATCATGGTACAATCATGAAAGAACAATTGTTTTATCTGCTTCAGCCTGATTTGAAGCCAAAACTGTCGTATACCGCAAACATAGAGGTGGATAAGATTTATGATAGAAACTTACCTGAAATCCATTGCCGTAGCCGGCTATCGCTCTTACGGAAACAACCTGGAACAAAACCGAATTGATTTAAATAAAATCAATATCATCATCGGCGCTAATGGCGCAGGAAAAAGTAATCTGATTTCTTTTTTAGAAATGGTTTCTTTTATGATGACTAGGGGTCTGCGAATTTATACCGCAAGGCAGGGCGGCGCCCAGTCTCTGTTTTATTTTGGAACAAAGCAGACGGAACAAATCAGGGGAGAACTTCAGATCCATGATGCCGATGGCAGAAAAGAAGATATCTATTCCTTTGGATTAGAACACAGCGTCACAGATCAGTTATTTTTTGCTTGGGAACGTATAACCTATCAGGACGAACGGCATTTTGAACCTTATAAGCAGAATTTCGGTATGGGACATTCAGAAGCCGGACTGGCTGATTCACGTGATGTGACTGCGCGTACTCTGCGGAACTATCTGGAACGCCTGCGGGTTTTCCATTTTAACGACACCTCCATGAATGCCCGGATTCGTGGCAGTGCCAATACCGCAGACAGCTCCTATCTGCGTTCAGATGGCGGCAATATTGCCTCATTCCTCTATCGAATGAAGGAAAATCCGGAAGAACTTCCCTATTACACACGGATTGTACGGCATATACGTATGATTATGCCACAATTTTTCGATTTTGTTCTGGAACCGGATTTTGGCGGCACCATTCCTTTGAACTGGCGTCAGGAAGGGTCGGAAGAAGTATTCGGGCCTCATCAATTTTCAGACGGCGCCCTGCGGTTTGTGGCCTTGACCACCCTGCTGCTTCAGCCGGCTGCCACAGCCCCCATGACGATTATTCTGGACGAACCGGAAATCGGTCTCCATCCTTACGCCATTTCTCTGCTTGCCAAAGAAATACGCATGACCAGCAAAACCTCGCAGATTATTGTATCTACTCAATCTCCGCTGCTGTTAAACGAATTCTCCTGTGAAGATATTATTACAGCCGAATATGACAATGTAACACAGCAAAGCACATTGCGGCGTCACAGGGAAGCCGATTTACGGGACTGGCTTCAAAATTACACAATGGGTGAGCTTTGGGTGAAAAATGTTCTGGGGGGACTGCCATTATGATACGCATTAATGTTGTAGCAGAGGGGCAGAGCGAAATGTATTTCGTCAAGAAAACTCTGAACAGATATTTTGGCGGAAGCCGTATCCTTGACTCCCGCTGTGTATTAACCAGTCAGAAATCCGGTTATGAATTTCGTGGCGGACTCAATTCTTACCAGCAGGCTAAAAATGATATTACTGCATGGCTGAAACAGGATATTCAGGCATATGTAAGTACTATGTTTGATTTCTTCCGGCTGCCTGCAGACTTTCCCGAATACCGCCGGGCCATGCAATGCCAAAATCATCAGGACAGTGTCCGTATTCTGGAAAACGCCTTGAAGGAGGATCTTATTTCAACTTCAGATATCAAAAATCTGGACCAGAGATTTCTTCCCTACATACAGCTGCATGAATTTGAAGCTCTCTTATTTACTGATATTCAGATATTAAAATATGACTATTTTGATTCGGAAAGCATGCATCAAATCGATCTGCTTTATAAAGAAACAAAGGACCTTGCACCAGAAGACATTAACCACGGAGCCGAAACAGCTCCTTCTAAACGACTATTAAATACCGTCGATTACCAAAAAGGTCTTAATGTTTCCGAATGGCTCGAAGCTATCGGAATTGACAGTATCCGAAATAAATGTCCCCACTTTTCTGCCTGGCTGGATCAGCTTCAGACGCTTTCGGAATTGACTGTTTTTTAGTCTGCATACATACTTTCTGTACAGAAGCTATTAGATTTACACAGGAAGGGGCTGATGCCTTACTGCACCGCCCCTTCCTGATATAATATTTACCAAAATACAATTTTCACTTCACTCCCGCACATCCTGGCTCCTGCAGAAAATATCAAAAACACTCCATACCCGCCGTTGCTCAAAAGAAACCCTGTGACACTTCCCAGGAGCGCCAGAGCTAGCTATAGGAACAGAAAAGCTTCTTATCACCACGGGCAATACCAGCCGCAGATCTTCCTACATAGAAATAATTCCCAGCACATTGGCAATGGAACTGATTAAAATGATTCCAATGCAGACAGGCGCAAAGTATTTGAGGAATACATTGTACATCTTCTTTCTGCGGAATGTCGAGGACCGCTCCACTTCCTCTGCAATCCCCTTAAGACCCGCCACGCGCAGAATCAGAAAGCAGGTGGCAAGGGCCGCCAGGGGCATCATTACGGAATTGGTCAGGAAATCAAAGAAATCCAGAAATGCCATTCCGAAAAGCTTCACATGGTCAAGAACACCATAGCCAAGGGCAGAAGCCGATCCCACCACCACCATGATTATTCCCATCAAAAGACAGCACCTGGGACGGCTCCAGTGAAGCTCGTCCTCAAAGGAGGATACGCTGGTTTCGACCAGTGAAATAGCACTTGTAAGGGCTGCGAAGAAAAACATCAGGAAAAAAGCAATGCCGATGACTGTCCCCACGCCCATGCTGGCAAATATCTTGGGCAAAGTAATAAATGCAAGAGAAGGCCCTGCCTGCAGAGTCTCCATATCCCCGCCGGAAAAGGCGAAGACAGCCGGAATAATCATCATGCCTGCCAGAAGCGCAATGCCTGTATCAAAGAGTTCCACCTGTTTGGTAGATTTTTCAATATCTACGTCCTTTCCCATGTAGGAACCATAGGTATAAAGAATTCCCATGGCAATGGACAGAGAATAGAACATCTGTCCCATGGCCGCTACAACGGTCATCCAGGAAAAATCCTCAAAGTTTGGCACCAGGAAGTACTTCACACCCTTAAGAGCCCCAGGCCGCGTCACGGAGTAAACTGCCACAAAGACAGCCAGAAGCACCAGCGCCGGCATCATAACCTTGGACACCCGCTCCACGCCCTGCTTGACGCCTGCCAGTATAACAAAAAACACAAGCAGCGAAAAAATGACAAACCACAGTTCTACACTGCCGGAGTCAGCAATAAAATCTGTAAAGTATCCGTCCGCAGCTAAAATCTGCGCACTCCCCTTCACGTATTCTACCAGGTATTTCAGCACCCAGCCGCCGATTACGCAGTAATAAGGGGAAATCAACATGGGAACAACCGCATTGATCCAGCCGCCGAACTGAAAGGGCAGACTCTTTCCAAACGCATGAAAGGCCCCTACCGGGCTCTTCCGGGTCATACGCCCCAGAGCCGTTTCCGACACAATCAGCACATAGCCAAAGGTCAGCATCAAAATCAGATAAACCAGCAGAAATATCCCGCCGCCGTACTTGGCCGCAAGATAAGGAAAGCGCCAGATATTTCCCAGTCCCACTGCGGAACCGGCAACTGCCAGCACATAGCCGATGCCGCCGGAAAATCTGCCTCTGGCGCCCGATGTTTTCTTACTTCCTGAAGATGTATCTCCACTCATTTCATTTCCTCCAAAGGTAATATATAATACCTTAAGAGTACCATTGTTCTCCCGTACATGCAAGTACAGAACATTAATTACTTTCCATCATTCCCCTGTGATGCCCTCCATGGCCTCTGTGCCCGCCGCAATGTTCTCTGGAATCCTCTTCCGGATATGGACTGCCGCCTCCGCCGTGGCCGCGGCAGCCCTCAATGCGGGTCTGAATCTCTCCCATGGTCATTCCATGGCAGTCTTCCAGCGTGACGCTGCCGTCATATTCTGAAAGCTCCAGATAAGCCCGGTATTTTCCAAATGACATTTCATGCCTGTGGGCCTCCTCCATACAGGCTCTGTCACTGGTGTACATAAGTACGGAAGAGCTTAAGGGGGAGGAAAGCCCGGTCAGCTTTCCTGCAATCGCCTCTGCATTTTCAGAAATCACAGTAAATACCAGCAGTGAATTTTCAGTAAGGAAGTTTTCAGCAGTCTCATATTCCAGAAGCATCCGCACCGCTTTGGCATAGGGAAGATTCTTCAGCTTTACCTGCTTAAGAATCTGCTGTCCGTCCGCGTTATAGGCATTTGCAGATACCACCCGTCCCCACCGGTTAATTCCAAGCTCAATGGAGGGATTCACATCAATACTTACATAAGAAACCGGCCTGCCATAGAGCGAATATCCACCTGTGCCCAGTAAAAGAAACAGACATAAAACCGCCATTGCACAGGCAGGCATATAAAATCTGCTCCGGGCCCTTTCTGCCCGGCTTTGATCCGCAAGAAACCGCAGGGTATCTGCCTTTAACTCCTCGGATGCTTTTATTTCACTCATACTTCTCTGAAGCTCGTTCACGTCCATTCACCTCCCAGCTGTTCCCGCAGTATCTTCTTTGCCCTGGAAAGCCATGTGTAAATTGTATTTTCCTTCCTGCCCAGTATCTCTGCAATTTCTACCGCCGAATATCCCTCATAATAAAAGAGGTAGATAACATTTCTGTATTTTTCCGGAAGCTGAAGGACAGCCTCCAGAATTTCTCCAGATGAGCTGTCCTTCGTTCCGCATTCCTCTGCAACTATTTCCAGGGGAAGCCATTTCCTGTATGAAAGATTTCTCAGCCAGTCTGTACAGGCATTGATGGTTACCCGGATAAACCATGCCTTTTCGTGCTGGCTGCTCTCAAAAGAACCCTGGTAAAGCATATATTTCAGATACACATTTTGAAATACATCCTCCGTGTCATGGCGGTTTTTCAAGTGCATAAAACAAATCCTGCGCACCATATCCGCATATTCTTCCACGACGCGGTTTACATCCTCTGTGCTTTTCAAAGGTTCCACTCCCCCTCGGTCTCGTTTTTAACGAATCCCGTCTATCCTGCCATTTTCAGTACTTACCTGTGATGACGGCCGCCGTGGTGCCCCCCGCCATGATGTCCATAACCGCCGTAATTTCCACCGCCGCCATTATTGCCATTGCTTCCATTACTTCCACTGTTGTTATTCTGGTTCACTGTCCAATAGCAGCTGCCGCCATTCTGACAGACGCCGTTAACATCGCAGCTTCCGTCCTGCAGACAGGTTCCGTCCTGCCAGCAGGGAGCCTCTGCACAGGGCGCTCCGTTACAGACACCTCCGTTCTGGCATACTCCGTCTACATCACAGGCATTGTTCTGGCTGCAGAATCCATTTTCATAACAGGGCGCATAGGTTACTGTATCTGCTGCCGGTTCCTGTGTTACAGCCGCAGCCGTTGTATTCTGCGCTGTGGATGCTGTATCCGTTGTTGTTCCCCTGTTTGTTGTGAAAGACACTGCATATCTGCTCTTTGCCCGCCTGGTATGGTATCCGTTATGGTGGGCAGAAGCTGCCATAGATACGGCACCTGCCAGCACAAGTACCAATGTCAGAGACAACATCATCTTTAAATACCCTTTCATTGCATTCATTCCTCCTGATTTCTTTCCATTTTCCATACTGCTCTATGCTTCTACAAGTAATACGCCTGGGAAATGTCATTCCTTTCAAAAAATTTATTTTTTTCCAAAATCCTGATATAATTTGGCATGATCGTTGATACAGCTCCACTTGCTGTACGCATTGGCCGTAACACAGATATAAATCTCTCCGTTTTCATCCGTTCCAAAGCTGGCCGCGCAGCTTCCCGACTCATCCACAAATCCGGTCTTTCCAAAAACCTTCATCCCTCCGGTATCCTTATCCTCAATGCGCCGCACAAACCAGTTAGAGAGAAGCATTCCCTCCGGGTGCTGGCTGGTCAGAGAGGTCTCGAAGGTCCGGGCTGAAAATACCTCCCGGCAGATCTCATTTT
Source organism: uncultured Lachnospiraceae bacterium (assembly GCA_949740535.1). GTDB lineage: Bacteria > Bacillota > Clostridia > Lachnospirales > Lachnospiraceae > Laedolimicola. Next base: position 6,560 of record CATJHO010000164.1, on the reverse strand, counting down.
GGATGGCTGCCTCCATAATCACTGCCATATCGTAGGCCGTGGTATAATGGTCTATATCGTAGATTCCCACGCAGTTGGTAAAATGAGATGTTTCAGACAATCCCAGCTCTGTCAGCTTGGCGTTCATCAATTCCACAAAAGCTTCCTGGGACCCTGATACATAATGCGCCAGCCCCAGGGCCGCATCCGCGCCGGAGGGGAGCACTGTACCGTACAGCAGATCCCGTATGGTTACAACCTCTTCCTTTTCAAATCCTGCACAGCTGCAGTCATTCCGAAAACTGTAATCTACAATCTCCTGGGTAATGGTAAAGGTATCGTCCAGATTTTCTATCCGTTCTGCCGCAACCAGCAGTGTCAGCACCTTGGTCATAGACGCGGGAACCATCCGGGTAAATGCCTCCTTGGATGCCAGGATGGTGTCCTCCTGGGTATCCACAAAAACGGCATAGGTACTGACAATCTCTTCTCCCAATTTAAGCGTATTCTCTGTCTCAGCGTAACGATAGACTTTCTCTCCTCCGTCCGCGCTCCCTATCCCGCCTGCTCCACCGGCGCCTTCTTCACCGGAAGCTTCCGGCCCAGAATCCTGCCAGCCGGCTGACGGAATCTGTCTCTCCAGTTCTGTACGGATCTTCTGTCCCAAAGTAAGTCCGGCTGTCCCTTCTTCTAACGCACTGCCTTCCAAAAGCTTCTGTCCCGGCGTAAGCTGTGCTTCCTGCTCCTCCGCCTCCTTCCCCGGCAGTTTCTTTAAGAACAGAATCACAAGAACCACCATAAGGATCGCTGTACCCGCCAAAAGACTGCCGCGCATCAACGCCTCTCTTTTCCTTCTGCGTATTAATTCCTGTTTTCTCCGCATCCGCCGCATCTGCCGGCGCTTCTCGTATTCTACGTCCTCTTCATATGGTAACTCCACCAATCCACTCCTGTTCCGTTTCTTTTTTCCTTTCGCGCCCCTTCTTTTTCGAGAAGAGGATGCTTTTCCTCTTCTCTTTGCGCGGGGCGCGTGCTGCGCAGCAGCTTTTTCCTTTCGCGCCCCTGTGCATAAAAAGAAGCCAAAGGCTTATCCTTATCCCCCGGCTTCTTTCTTTTCTTCTTTTCTTTATGCCCGTATGTCAATAAACTGTCCCAGATCTGACGGTATAGCCGCCTCGATCATTTCCAGCATCTCTGCACTGGTCTCCTCTACCTGATCCAGAACCTTGGCTGTCAGCGCATAGCCTACATTCATATGCAGCTGACTGTATGACATTGCGGATGACAATGCTGCAATATCCATAGTCTTCACCTCTCTATCTCTTATCATAGCAAAAACTGCCGGGAAATGCAAGAGGTTTAATCAATGGTAATTCCAGCCTTCTCCAGAATCTTCGGAACATTCTTCTCTGCACCGATTGCCATAATATGTACACCGTCGCAAAGACCCTCGTCCTTGATCTTAGCAGTCATCTCTGCCGCCATCTCAATCCCAAGCTGAGCAGGCAGACCTTTCACACCCTTCTGCTTGCCCTCTGCCGCCGCAGCTGCCAGACGATCAATCATGTCCTGGGGAACTGCGATTCCCGGTACATTTTCATTCATATACTTAGCCATTCCGGCCGCTTTAAGCGGGATAATGCCTGCCATAATATGGGTCTTGATATTGGCCTTATCTACCTCATCCATAAAGCGCTTGAAGCTCTCCAGATCAAAGATACCCTGAGTCTGAATATAGCGGGCGCCTGCCTCCACCTTCTGGCGGAGCTTGTTGATCTGCAGGAACAGAGGCTCATACACAGGCGTTACCGCCGCACCCTTGTAGAATTCCGGCGCGCCGCCCTCAATCTCATTGCCGCCGCAGTCAGTTCCCGTAGCTTCCATCACAGACAGCATGCGGAGAATTCCCACCGAATCCAGGTCGTATACCGGTTTGGACTGGCTGCAGTCGCCTACTGTGGGGTGATCGCCGGTCAGAGCCAGCATAGTGTCAATTCCAAACGCTGCCGCAGAAAGCATATCGCCCATAATTCCCATACGGCTGCGGTCACGGCCTGTTACCTGGATAATGGGCTCCAGTCCTGCTTCCTTCAGCTTAATGCACAGGCCCAGAGAAGAAGCCTTCAGACAGGCGGACTGCATATCAGTTACATTGACTCCATGTACCTTTCCCTTCAAAAGCTCAGCTGCTTCCATCTGCTCGGTAAAATCATATCCCTTGGGAGGAGCCATCTCAACGGTTATACCAAATTTTCCGCTTTCCAGCGCTTTCTCTAACATTCCCATTACTTGTTCCCCCTAATATTAATCGTTCTGGGATATGCAACCTTCTCATATCCTTTGTCATCCCGTCTCTTGGCCAGCTTATCCAGCATGCCCAGAGATTCCAGACGCTTATAAATCAAAATCCACGCACAGTCATTCTCCGGATTTACCTCGCACTTTCCGTTCTTCTGACCGCCGCAGGGTCCGTTCACCAGAGACTTGGCACATCTGGAAATGGGGCAGATACCGCCGGTGGTTCCCAGCACGCAGTCTCCACAGAGATGACAGGCTTCCTCAAAAAGACCAAATCGTACGGCCTCTCCCAGGAACATGGTATTGTTGGACGGATAAACCGGCGCCGCAGCATGATTGGCCGCTACCTGCACGCCGTCTCCGCAGGACATACATACAACTGCGTCCGGACCTGCCGCATTCAATTTCTTCATGGCAGTCTTCACTCCCATGTTCATACAGCAGTAATCTGCCATTCCAGTTGCTACGACTGTCTTTCCCTGAGACTCAAGGTACGCCTTAAGCTCCCCGATCTCTTTCTCTCCGCCCGTAGCACAGGCAGTAGCACAGCTGCCGCAGCCAAGGATTGCAATCTTCTTCGCATCCCCGATCATTGCCATCAATTCTTCAATGGGCTTTTTTTGTGTGATAATCATGGTATTCTCTCCTTATATCCCTTTCTGGTACAGGCGCCCCCCGCTGACAAAATGGCATGCCGGCCAAGAGCTGTCTTCTCCTGCTTTCTATTGTAATACTTTCCCATGAGAAATCAAGCCCAAATTCAATTTTTTTAACAAAATATATCAATTTTAACACTTTTATAACATTTTATAACATTCAAATCCTGTAAAGCAGCGTAAAGTGCATCCTAAAAGCAGACCTTCAAGCCAGACATTCTCAACAACCTGCAGGCAAAGCACCTCTCCCGACAAACAGCAGCAGGCCGGAAATTTCTCACCTTCCAGCCTGCTGCGTCCATTCCCATATTCTAATATCTTAATACAGGTTCTTCACCTTAAATTCCTTCTCCGCCTCTCTGCGCTGATCCTTCTTGGCAATATCCTGCCGCTTATCATAAAGCTTCTTGCCTCTGGCCAGCCCAATCTCCACCTTCACCAGGCTCCCTTTCAGATACACCTTAAGAGGCACCAGCGTATAGCCTTTCTCCGTAATCTTCCCGCCAATCTTATGAATCTCAGACCGGTGCAGCAAGAGCTTGCGCACCCGAAGGGGATCCTTATTGAAAATATTTCCCTTCTCGTAGGGACTGATGTGCATTCCATAAATGTAAAGCTCTCCCTTTTCCAGTTTCACGAAGGATTCCTTTACACTGCATTTTCCCATACGGATGGATTTTACCTCTGTGCCCGCAAGGGAAATTCCGGCTTCGTAGGTTTCGTCTATAAAATAATCGTGGTAGGCTTTTTTGTTATTGGCAATTAATTTTACTGCTTCCTTACTCATATCCTGCTCTCCTTGTTGTTTTGTGGGGGGCCCGCAGTGCATCTCTATTCCGCTTCGCTCCATGCCCGATAATGCGGGGCACGCTGTTTCGCTCAGGGCTTTCGCCCTATGCAGGAAGATAAGCACAAATCTGCTTACATGCAGGCATTGCATGCCCCGCTTTATCGGGTATGACGCCGATTTCTACTTATCTTCTTCCGCACTGCTCATTGTTAGTGCAAAATCTACGGTTTTGCAGAGGCGGTCGGTGCTTTTTACATAGATCTTTATGCGCTCACCCAGGCGGTAGCTTTTTCCGCTGTGCTCTCCTTTCAGCTCATACGCGTCCTCGTCGTATTCATAATAGTCGTCCTCCAGAGAATTCACATGAACCAGTCCCTCCACCGTATTGGGAAGCTCCACATACAGGCCGTAGTGCGTAATACCGGAAATCACTCCCTCGAAGGTTTCTCCTACATGCTGTTCCATGTACTGCACTTTTTTCAGTTTCTCTGTCTCCCGCTCTGCCTCATCAGCCCGCCGTTCTGTCTCGCTGGCATGCTTGGCTGTCTCCGGCAGGACAGCTTCATAATGCTCCACTCTGCCGCCGGTCAGACGTCCCCGCAGATTTTCCTTGATAATCCGATGGATCTGCAGATCCGGATATCGCCGGATGGGGGAAGTAAAATGACAGTACTGCTCTGCCGCCAGCCCGAAGTGCCCGCTGCAGTCCGTGGCATACTTAGCCTGCTTCATAGAACGCAGCGTCAGGCGGCTCAGCATAGCTTCTTCCGGTGTTCCCTCGATGCGGTCCAGCAGCTTCTGAATCTCACCCGGATGCAGCTCCTCACCGCCTGAATGCAGGGAATAGCCAAAGTTCTGAATGAAAATCTTCAGCTTTCGTATTCGATCCGGGTCCGGCTTTTCATGAACCCGGTAAAGAAAAGGCTGGGCCTGCCAGTAATAATCTGCCGCCACTGTCTCATTTGCCGCCAGCATGAAATCCTCAATCAGGCGGGTGGCCGTGTTCCGCTCACTGGCTTTGAGCTCTGTGGGGCACCCCCATTCATCCAGTACAATCTTCGCCTCCGGGAAATCAAAATCAATGGATCCCCGCTTCCTGCGCTTTCTCCTGAGAAGTCCGGCCAGCTGCTCCATCTCCTCCAGCATCGGTACTACATCCGCATATTTCCTGCGCTCTGTCTCGTCCTTGTCTTCCAGAATCTTCTTTACACTGGTATACGTCATCCGTCTGGAAGAGCGGATAACCGTCTCCTGAATGCTGTGATCCATAATGCGTCCCCTGGAATCAATGGTCATCCGGCAGCTTAAGGCCAGCCGGTCCTCCCCCGGATTCAGAGAACAGATGCCGTTGGACAGCTCCACCGGCAGCATGGGAATGACCCGATCCACCAGATACACGCTGGTTCCCCGCTCATAGGCCTCCCGATCCAGCGCGCTGTTCTCCTGCACATAATTGGCAACATCTGCAATATGAACGCTTAACAGATAGTTTTCCCCTTCCATCTTTACAGAAACGGCATCATCCAGATCCTTCGCATCCTCCCCGTCAATGGTAACACAGATCTCATTTCTCAAATCCTTACGCCCCTGTATGTCCGCCTCAGACACCGGCTTTGCCGCCCGCTCCGCCTGATTAAGAACACGCTCAGAAAATTCCGTCGGAATCTCATAAGCCCTTACAATCGACAAAATATCCGTCCCCGGATCGCTGCTGTGCCCCAAAATCTCAGTCACCCTGCCCTCAGGGCTTTTCCTCCCCGCACCGTAGTCCGTAATCTCCGCCACAACCTTATGCCCGGTCACAGCTCCCTTCGTATACTCCAGGGGAATAAAAATATCCTTCGTAATCCGCTGGTTATCCGGCACCACAAAGCCAAAATTCTTGCTCCTTTCAAATGTCCCCACCACCTCCGTAATACCGTGGGCCAGGACCTCCGTCACCACGCCTTCCTGACGCTTTCCGCTTCCCCCATGCCCTTTAAGCGTTACCTTCACCGTATCGCCCAAAAATGCACCGCAGGTATCCAACTCCCCGATAAAGACATCTTCCTCCCGATCCTCCACCGCGACAAAGCCAAAGCCCTTAGCATGACTGGTAAAAATACCGGTCACCACCTTTTCCTCCGCCTTACCGTAGCGCCCTCTTTTAGAAAGAGCAAGCTTCCCCTCCGCCACAAGCTCCTCCAAAGCCTGATTAAGCTCCGGCCTCCGCTCCTTCGGCACCTGCAGCACCACAGCAAGCTCCTTCTGCTTCATAGGCACATAACGGGCATCACAAATAAATTCATATATAATCTTTTTCTTTTCTTCCAAACTCCTGTTATCCATACACTCTCCGTCCAAAAACTCCTTCCATCCCCACACTCTCCCTCTAAAATCCCTTCCATCCCAAAGTAATCCCCCTGCCATCCCCCCCTCTGAACCAATACCCTCAGAAAAAACAAAAGCCACAAACCGACCAAAAAAGCACTCTCGGCCAAACCCCGGGAGTGCTTCATCATCTGCTTTCCTTCTTTAGAAGAAACTCATATTCAGCAAAAGCGCCAATACAATAAATGCAACGGCCAAAATCTTCGTCGCCAACACAAACTTAGCTTCCGTAGAGCGGCTCTTATTCTGCTCCCAAAAGGAATTACCGCCTGCAATAGCGCCCAATCCTGCTGATTTTCCTTCCTGCATCAAAACAATCACGGTCAACCCGATACTAACAAGCACAAATATAATCGTAAGGATAGTTCTCAAAATACCCATCATCACACCTCCTATGGTCAAACAAATCCTAGTTTACCATAGATTGTCAAAATGATCAAGCCCCTTTCTCCCATAATCTCACGAAT
>CATJHO010000163.1 GCA_949740535.1 uncultured Lachnospiraceae bacterium | reverse complement strand
CCGTCTCCGCCCATCAGCTTCTCCACATCCGGCACTCCCACACGGTTGAAATCACCGATTATGGAATGCTTCAGACAGCCTGCGGCCGCCGCAAACTCCAGCGCGCTCTGTCTGTCTTCATAATGGGTCAGTCCATAGATCAGACCCCCGGCAAAGGAATCTCCCCCTCCTACCCGGTCAATGATATCACGGATCTCGTACTTCTTTGACACATAGAATTTCTCTCTGTCATTCAGGCATGCCGACCACCCGTTCCAGTCCGCACTGCGGCTTTCCCGCAGGGTTATGGCTATCATTTTCATTTCCGGATAGGCTTCCAGCACCCTGCTTCCCAGACGGCGGTATTTCTCACGGTCCAGCTCCCCCGATTCCACATCCACATCCGCCCTTATCTCCAGGGACTTCTGCACATCCTCCTCATTGGCTATGGCTATGTCCACATACTCTGCCAGCTTCCGCATCACTTCCGCCGCCTTTTTTCCATATTTCCACAGATTCTTCCGGTAATTCAGATCGCAGGACACCGTGATCCCCTTCCCTTTCGCTCTCTCCACCGCTTCCAGGGACAGCTTCATGGCGCTCTCTGAGACAGCCGGCGTGATGCCCGTTATGTGGAACCAGTCCACGCCCTCGAAGATCCCCTCCCAGTCCACATCCCCAGGCCCTGCCAGTGCAATGGCTGAACCGGCCCGGTCATAGACCACCCTGCTGGGAAGCTGGTTTGCTCCGTTCTCCAGGAAGTAAATTCCCATCCGCCCTTCTCCCCGCTGAATCTTCTTTGTGCCCACGCCGAACCGGCGCAGTTCCTGCACGCACGCATCACCGATGGCATTGTCCGGCAGAACCGTGAAAAATTCTGTATCCATTCCATAATTGGCCAGAGAAACCGCCACGTTTGCCTCCCCTCCGCCGAAGGTGGCTTCCATGCTGCTGCTCTGAAAGAAGCGCTCGTGTCCCGGCGCCCGGAGACGCAGCATAATTTCTCCAAATGTCAGTACGTTCACAATCATATCCTCCTATTCCAGTTCCGCAGTTACATCCATTGCCCCCGGTGGAGAAGCATTTCCGGCCGTTAAATTCCGTCCGTAAATCCTTCTGGGGGCACTGCATGTTACTGCTGTTTTTATTCCAGTTCGTATT
>CATJHO010000162.1 GCA_949740535.1 uncultured Lachnospiraceae bacterium | reverse complement strand
TTTCACCCCTTTTCGAATCAGCCAGGTCACATGCCCGTGGGCCAGCTTGGCCGGATAGCACTCGGATTCACTGGGGATAGACTCGATTCCCAGCTCATAAATTTTCCGGTTGGAGGCCGGAGAAAGGACGACCTGGTATCCAAGCTCTGTAAAAAAAGTAAACCAAAAAGGATAGTTTTCATAAAAATTCAGAACCCGCGGGATACCTGCCTGTCCCCGGAATGCCTTGTCAGCCTCTAAGGGCGTATAATCAAAAAGCCGGTGGTTCTTATATTCGTAAAGATTGGGAATATTTTCCTGGTTCCGTGTCTTTCCAATGCCCCGTTCGCAGCGGTTGCCGGAAATAAACTGGCGGCCCCCGGTAAAACGGTTGATGGTCAGACGGCAGTTATTGGTACAGCCCTTGCATTTGGACATGGTTGTAGTAAACTCCAGCTGGTTAATCTGCTGGATGGAGAGCATGGTGGTTGCGTCTCCTCTGGTATAGCGCTCTCTGGCAATGAGTGCGGCTCCAAAGGCTCCCATGATACCGGCAATATCCAGCCTCACCACTTCACAGCCTGCGATTTTTTCAAAGCTTCGAAGGATCGCGTCGTTGTAGAAGGTGCCGCCCTGCACCACAATGTGTTTTCCCAATGCGGATGCATCGGAGACCTTGATCACTTTAAATAATGCATTTTTGATCACCGAATAAGCCAGTCCGGCGGAGATATCCGCCACCTGGGCGCCCTCTTTCTGGGCCTGTTTTACCTTGGAATTCATAAATACGGTGCAGCGGGTTCCCAGATCAATGGGATGCTTGGCAAACAGCGCGGCCTTGGCAAATTCATCCACACTGTAATTCAGGGAATGAGCAAAGGTTTCAATAAAAGAGCCGCACCCAGAGGAACAGGCTTCATTCAGCTGAACGCTGTCTACCGTATGACTGCGGATGCGGATACATTTCATATCCTGCCCGCCGATGTCCAGGATACAGTCAACCTCCGGATTGAAGAACTCGGCGGCATAGTAGTGGGCCACAGTCTCCACCTCTCCCTCGTCCAGCATGAGGGCGGCTTTAATAAGGGCTTCCCCGTAGCCGGTGGAGCAGGAGCGGGCGATACGGGCGTTTTCAGGGAGAAAATGATAAATCTCCCGAATGGCCCGGATGGTGGTTTTCAGAGGACTCCCGTTGTTGCTGCTGTAAAAAGAGTAGAGCAGTGAGCCGTCCTCAGCCACCAGAGCCGCCTTGGTGGTAGTGCTTCCGGCATCGATACCCAGAAAACAGTCCCCCTCATAGGCCTGGAAATCGCTTCGCAGAACCTCGTGGCGGCTGTGACGTTCCTGAAATTTGGCATATTCATAGGTGGAGGAAAAGAGCGGCTCCATGCGTTCCACTTCAAAATCCATTTCAATATGGGACTGAAGACGTTCTTTCAGATCTTTTAACGTGATGGATGTCTCAGGCTGGCTGTTTCTGGCGGCGCCTATGGCCGCAAACAGGTGGGAATGCTCTGGTGCAATGGTATGAGCTTCATCCAGCTTGAGGGTGCGGATAAAGGCGGCCTTCAATTCTGACAGAAAATGCAGAGGTCCGCCCAGGAAGGCCACATGTCCCCGGATAGGTTTGCCGCAGGCCAGACCGCTGATGGTCTGATTCACCACAGCCTGAAAAATAGAAGCAGACAAGTCTTCTTTTGTCGCTCCTTCGTTGATCAGCGGCTGGATATCCGATTTGGCAAATACGCCGCAGCGGGCCGCTATGGTATATAGAGATTGATATTTTTTTGCATATTCGTTCAGTCCGGAAGCGTCCGTCTGAAGAAGAGAAGCCATTTGATCGATGAAAGAACCGGTGCCGCCGGCACAGATACCGTTCATCCGCTGTTCGATATTTCCTCCCTGGAAATAAATGATTTTGGCGTCCTCGCCGCCCAGTTCAATGGCCACATCCGTCTGGGGAGCCTCAGCTTCTAAGGCCTGAGCCACCGCCACTACTTCCTGCACAAAAGGAAGCGCCAGATGGCTGGCCAGAGCCAGGCCGCCGGAACCGGTAATGGCGGGAGAAAGTGTCAGATCTCCCAGCTGCTGCTGTGCCCGGTCCAGCAGAGCAGCAAGAGTCTCCTGAATATTCGCAAAGTGCCGTTGATAATCTGAAAATAAAAGTTTATGCTGTCCGTCCAGAATTGCGATTTTGACGGTGGTGGAACCAATGTCAATTCCCAGCTTATATGCAGTCAGATTGTTCATAAACCAATTTTTCTGCAGATATGTACTGCAGCCTCCTTTTCCAGAAGCATGCTCAGAAGCATGAAAAGAAAAGCTTCTGAAACCACGCAAAGCCGTAAGGATAAAATACGGTCCATAAAGAATAACCGGTTTTACACCTGACGGCCGAATAGTTAAGAAAAACTACATGATTTTACATTATACGACACTTGAAAATTTAAGGCAAATAAAAAAATTATAAAATAATTTCTTAATTTTTGCCAGAAATGACGGTTTTGGGGATATTGTTTTTGGAGCAGATGGTAACATTTTTAAATGCCCAGCATAGAGTAATCCTATAAATCAAGGAAATTTGAGGTAAATTTTATGAATGACTGCCATGGCTTTCTCCATATTGTGGAAAAAGGGGACACCCTTTACCTTTTAAGCCGCAGATATCATGTGCCCCTGTGGGCGGTATTGGATGCCAACCCCTATGTAAATATTTATAATCTGCAGATAGGAGATGAGATCTGCATTCCCTGCAGGATAAGACCGAGAGAAGACTGTTATCCGTCCTGTGATGAATGATAAAACACCCTTCACCCTGGCACTGGCTGTGCACGGAGGCTGAAGGGTGTCTGTCTGCCAAGGTAAGAATTGACAAATAATATCTTCTCACCTATAATGTACCATGTCAGATAAAAAACAAGCGCGAACGAAGAGAGCATTTGTTTTTTATCTGACATGGGAGCGAAAAAATCAAAAGCGCGCCAGCGCGTCAGCCGCAGAGCGGATGGATTTTTGAGCATAGAGAATGTCAGAAAGAGCAAGCGCGAAGGAAGAGAGCATTTGTTTTTTATCTGACATGGGAGCGAAAAAGCAGGCAGGAGAAAGGAAGAATACAAATACATGAACTGGATTGACAAACTGGAGAAGAAGTTTGGGCGGTATGCGATCCGCAATCTGATGTATTATATTATTATTTTATATGCAACTGGCTATGTGGTTCAGATTTTTGCCCCGGAATTCTACATGTTATATCTGTCCTTGGATGTAACGGCAATTCTGCACGGGCAGATCTGGCGTCTGGTTACCTTTATTATTTATCCGCCGAGCTTTGGACTGTTCTGGTTTCTGCTCAGCATGTATCTGTACTATTCTATTGGAAAAAACCTGGAATACCAGTGGGGTACCTTCCGGTTTAATCTGTATTTCTTTACCGGTGTAATCCTGCACATTGTGGCAGCCTTTGTAAGCCAGTTTTTGTTCGGTGTGAATCTGGGACAGTTCTTCGGGACTTACTGGCTGAACAATTCTTTGTTCCTGGCTTTTGCGGCTACCTATCCGAACATGCAGTTTATGCTGTTCTTTATCCTGCCCATTAAAGCCAAGACTCTGGGAATTATTTATGGAATCTGCTTTGGCGTGCAGATAGCGGCAGGTTTTCTTACGAATTTCCTGTCATACAATATGGTGCTTGGCCTGGCGCAGATTGGTGTCATCGTACATCCTGCTTATAGTGTGATGGCCCTTCTTTCCCTGGGGAATTTTTTGATTTTCTTCCTTGGAATGCGGAATATGCATCGGTATTCTCCTAAGGAGATTCATCGCAGACAGGCCTATGTGCGGAGTGTAAAGCGGGGAGAAAAGGCGGTAGGAAGCCACAAATGCGCGATTTGCGGGCGCACGGAGAAGGATGGAGATGACCTGGAATTCCGGTTCTGCTCCAAATGCAATGGAAATTATGAGTACTGCCAGGAACATTTATTTACCCATACACATGTGAAGTAAGACAGATTTACCAGATAGGAATCAAAAGTACAGAGGGAAGGCGCCGAGGATCCGGGTCCTTCCCTTTTTGATCTTCCTACACATTGTACAGTGGTATAGAGCAGATAAGAGCGTTATAATTTTAACAAAAATAGGCGTTACCTTAGGAGGAAGGCAAATGCGAAGCATTTCTGAAAATGCCTTCCGACGACTTGCCGCCGAACCAAAGGTGAGGGGGCGTTACCTTAAAAAGAGAAGGAAGGCAAATGCGAAGCATTTCTAAAAATGCCTTCCGACGACTTGCCGCCGAACCAAAGGTGAGGGGGCGCTGCCTTAAGAATGAGGAGGACTGTGGAATGAATACACCAGCGGAAATTGCACAAAATTATGTGGGAATCGGAAAGAAGAAAACGGAACTGCCAATTGTAAAAATGCTTGTTCTTGGTATGCTGGCCGGTATGTTTATTGGCTTTGGCGCTATTGCGTTCCAGATAGCCACTGCCACCATCGGCGGAAATCTGGGGAAATTTGTGGGAGCCTTTTTATTTCCCACGGGCCTGGCTCTGGTGCTCCTTGCAGGAAGCGAGCTCTTTACGGGAAACTGTCTTCTGGTGATTCCGCTGCTTGAGAAGGAAGCCGGCATAGGAGGCGTGTTGAAGAACTGGCTGTTTGTCTACCTTGGAAATTTCCTTGGCAGTGCTGTTCTTGCATTTCTGCTGGTATTCGGGCACACGCCCTCTGCCATTGACGGAGCCCTGTTAGATACCATGATGGCCACAGCCACAGCAAAAGTGGCTATAAGCTTTGGCGATGCAGTATTTCGGGGAATTCTCTGCAATATTATGGTATGTCTGGCTGTATGGATGTCCTTTGCGGCAAAGACGGCAGGAGGCAAGATTGCTTCTTTGTATCTCCCCATTGTAGTGTTTGTACTGGCAGGATTTGAGCACAGCGTGGCTAATATGTACTATATTCTGGCTGGTATTTTTGCAAACGGAGTGTACCAGATGGGAGAGACAACTGTGAATATCGGAAGTATGCTTGTAAATAATCTGCTTCCGGTAACCATCGGCAACATCATCGGCGGCGCTCTGGTCGGACTTACATACTGGTTCCTTTACTTAAAGGGCGCGAAGAAGCCGGCATAGGAAAGAGGATATTTGTTTTAAGATATCAGGCAATCAGGGGCTGTCATAGTTTGACGGTCCCTTTTCAATTGGAAAAGCCTGTGTTCTGCGGTTTTTGGAAAGAGGCAGTAAGAAAATATCTTTTTGAAGGGTGACAGTTTGGGCAAAGTATTTTTATTATGAAGCGTTTGACGAGTTCCCAGGCATATGATAAACTATAGGATAGATTTTCAAAATAAATAACAAGATGCAGCAGAAAGTGTGCGCCGCTGGCGCAGAAAAGGGAATTGGGTGGGAATCCCAAGCGATCCGGTCACTGTATTCAGGGAGTGAAGTCCGAAAGATCCATTGCGCAGAGCGTGAGAAGGAAGGATGGAAACGAAGAACTGTAAGTCAGGAAACCTGCTCTCTGCCAAGACTTGACAGGCTTCCGGTAAAAGCAGTTCGAGAAAATAGAAAAATAGGGGGCCCGTCTGTGTACGGGTCTTTTGTCATGGCTGTGGCTTAGGTGTAGTTGTTACAGGAGAGATAGAACAGGAAGGATAAAGAGGGAACATATGGTATCATTTATAGGAGCAGGCCCCGGAGATCCGGAGCTTCTGACGATTAAGGGAAAGCGGCTGATTGACAGCGCGGATATTATTATTTATGCGGGATCCCTGGTCAATCCCCAGGTGCTGGCGGATGCCAAAAAGGATGCCTGTATTTACAACAGTGCCGGTATGACTCTGGAGGAAGTGCTGGCAGTTATGAAAGAAGGGGAAGAGACGGGCAGAAAAGTGGTGCGGGTACATACAGGGGACCCGGCCGTCTACGGCGCCCACAGGGAACAGATGGATGCCTTGGATGAGATGGGAATCTCTTATGAGGTAATTCCGGGTGTCAGTTCGTTTCTTGCCACAGCGGCAGTGCTGAAGAAGGAATACACCCTGCCTGGCGTCAGCCAGACGGTGATTCTAACCCGGATGGAGGGGCGGACACCAATGCCTGCGGGAGAGAAGCTTCTGGATCTGGCCCGGCACCAGGCAACGATGGTGATTTTTCTGAGTGTGGGAATGATGGAAGAGCTCTGCGCCACTCTGCGGCAGGCATACCGGGCAGATACGCCGGCAGCCGTGGTGTACAAAGCTACCTGGGAGGATCAGAAGATTGTCCGCGGGACCCTTAAGGATCTTCCAGAGAAGGTCAAGGAAGCTGGAATCCGCAAGACGGCGCTGACGGTTGTGGGTGATTTTCTGGGAGATGATTACGAGCTCTCCAAACTGTATGATAAGACCTTTACGCATGAGTTCAGAAAAGGAGTAGAACCATAGATGGGGATTCAGCTGTTAAGTATCAGCCATAAAACGGCGGCCCTGGAAATAAGGGAGCTGTTCGCATTTACCAGAGAACAGCAGATAAACTTAATGCAGGCACTGTGCAGGGAGGCAGGGGCCGCGGAGAGTGTGGTGCTCTCCACCTGTAACCGGACGGAAATCTACACCTTCTATACAAAGGAAGAACAGCAGCAGAAGCTGTTTTCCAGGCTGCAGCGGGTAGTTCTCGTGAAAGCAGGGGCTCTGAAAGTGGAGCATATCACGGATTATCTGCGGTTCTATCAGGGGGAAAAAGCAGTCCGGCATCTGTTTCAGGTGGCTTCCGGTCTGGATTCCATGGTAGTGGGGGAGGATCAGATTCTGGGTCAGGTGAAGAAAGCCCACGAGCAGGCAAGAGAAGCCGGGACAACGGGAAAATATCTGAATACCCTCTTTCGCTATGCAGTGACCTGCGCCAAACGGATCAAGACAGATACAGATCTGTCCAAAACATCGGTCTCCACAGCCACGCTGGCCGTCAAAGCGGCAGAGGAGGCGCTGGGTGGACTGCAGGGAAAGCGGATTATGGTCATCGGCGGAACAGGGCAGATCGGCGGGATTGTCCTGAAGAATCTTTACAGCATGAAGGGGCTTCATATTTACAGTACGATCCGAAATATTGCCCTGACTCATGACGCACATCAAAAGAGCGAGACCAGCCAGGTCATTGATTACAGGGAGCGTTATTCTTATGTGGATGAGATGGACGTGGTGATCAGCGCCACATCCAGCCCCCATTATACCCTGACATATTCCAAGCTGCGGGATCAGATCCATACAAACAAGCCCCGCGTATTTGTAGACCTGGCAGTGCCGGTGGACATAGAAGAGGCCGTGACGGAGATTCCACGGACCTTTCTTTACAATATGGATGATTTTGAGGCTCTGGCCAGGGCCAACAATCAGGCCAAGAAGCAGGCAGCCAGAGAGGCCGGTGAAATTCTGAAGGAATACCAGGAGGACTTTCTGCGCTGGATGATCTTTCAGCAGGCCATGCCGCAGATGGAGCAGACGAAAGCATGGATGCTGGCGGAGGCAGAGAAAAAGGGATTTTCCAGAGCCGTCGATAAACTGTTCTACCGCCTCCGGGAGCAGGCTTCTCCCCAGGAGCTGGAAGCAATATTCCGCTGTCTGGAAGAAAATTAGGTGAAGGCTTAAGCAAAACTGGAATAAACAGCGAAAGCCCGAACAGGACACAGATCGATTTACGGACGCGGTAATGGGCGGCCGGAAATGGATCTCCCCGCGTGGACTGAAAGGGCTGGAGCGGAACTGGAATAGGAGATAACTATGGGAAAATTATATGTAGCAGGCTTTGGCCCAGGCGGTTACGAGCATATGACGGAAAAGTGCATCCAGGTGATTCAGGAGGCAGATGTAGTAACAGGTTACACTACGTATGTGGAGATTTTGAAGGAATATTTTCCAGACAAACAGTATCTGGCCACTCCGATGATGCAGGAGGTTAAGCGCTGCCGGATGGCAGTGGAGGAGGCTGTAAAGGATCAGACGGTGGTGATGGTCAGCTCCGGGGACAGCGGAATCTACGGCATGGCAGGGATTATTTACCAGGTGGCGGAGGAAATGGGAGCAGAGATTGAGATCGAGACAGTGCCCGGCGTAACGGCAGCCAGTGCGGCAGCTTCTGTGCTGGGAGCGCCTCTGATGCATGATTTTGCGGTAATCAGCTTAAGTGATCTGATGACGCCCCTTGATCTTATCTGGAAACGGGTGGACTGTGCCGGGCAGGGAGATCTGATTGTATGTCTGTATAATCCCAAGAGTAAGAAGCGGACCGCCTATGTGGAAAAGGCTTCCGAGATTCTCATGCAGTACCGAAAGCCGGAGACGCCGGCTGGGATCGTGCGCAATGCAGGGCGTAAGGATGAGACCAGCCAGATTACTACCCTTGAGAAACTGAAAGATGCCCAAATTGATATGTTCAGTATTGTAATCATCGGCAATTCCCAGACTTATGTAAGCAAAGGGCGCATGATTACCCCAAGAGGGTATTCTGTACAGCAGTGAGGGGTAAGCAGGCTACAGGGAAAATAGCAGGAGACAGAGTATGAAGATTCGTATCGGAACAAGAAAAAGCCGTCTGGCATTGATTCAGACGGAGCTGGTAAAGAAAAAAATTCAGAAGGCCTTTCCGGATGTGGAAGTGGAGATTGTAAAGCTGTCCACAAAGGGGGATGAGCTTCTGGACCGTTCTCTGACATCCTTTGGCGGGAAAGGCGTGTTTACCAGAGAGCTGGAGGAGGCCCTTCTCTTGGGAGAAATCGATCTGGCAGTACACAGTGCCAAGGATATGCCCATGGAATTTCCGGAAGGACTGGGAATCGGAGCAGTTCTTCGGCGGGCGGATGTCCGGGATGTGTTTGTGACCACAACGGGCATAAGGGCAGCGGATCTGAGGGCAGGAAGCGTGGTGGGAACCAGTTCTCTTCGAAGAGAACTGCAGATAAAGGCGGTCAATCCCACAGTGCGCGTGGCAATGCTCCGGGGCAATGTGCAGACGCGCCTTCAAAAGCTTAAGGATGGGAAATACGACGGAATCCTGCTGGCCGCTGCGGGGCTTAAGCGGCTGGGACTGCTGGAGGAATCGGATTTCTGCCTGGAATACTTGGATCCACAGACGTTCCTTCCGGCTGCCGGTCAGGGGATTCTGGCAGTGGAGGCAAAAAAAGGCCATTTGACAGAACTGCTGCAGGCAGTTCACTGTCAGGAAGCAGCTTTTGCACTGGAAGCAGAGCGCAGCTTTCTTTCCCGGATCGGAGGAAGCTGTAATGCGCCTGCGGCAGCGCTCTGCCAGATTGAGGAAGACGGCGTCCGTATGAGGGTAATGTACGCCAAAGACGGAAAACATCTGCGTTATGCTTCAGGCGGGGAGCTTTCCGGGGAAGAAATATCCAAAACAGATGCGCTGGAAAGAGCGCAGAAGCTTGGGGCGCGTATGGCGGACCGTGTGAGGCAGGGAAAAGTCTGCCTTCTTGGGGCAGGCCCCGGAGACACGGGACTGCTGACAGAGAAATGCCTTGCCTGTCTTCGCAGGGCGGACGTGGTGGTATATGACAATCTGATTTCAGCCTCTCTCTTAAATGAGGTCCGGGAGGATGCAGAACTGATTTATGCGGGGAAACGGGCAGCCAATCATCATTTAAGGCAGGAAGAAACCAATGAGCTTCTTGTGAGAAAAGCCCTGGAGGGGAAAACCGTGGCCCGTTTAAAAGGCGGCGATCCCTTCATCTTTGGGCGGGGCGGCGAGGAAGCAGAGGAGCTTAGAGAGGCAGGAGTGGAGTTTGAGATCGTGCCTGGAGTGTCTTCTTCCTATGCGGCGGCGGCTTATAGCGGGATCCCTGTGACCCACCGGGACTTTGCCTCTTCTTTTCATGCAGTCACGGGACATGAGAGTCATACCAAGGAGAGCCTGTCTCTTGATTATGAGCTTCTGGCCAGAGAGGAAGGGACCCTTGTGTTCCTTATGGGGCTTCACAACCTGCCCCGGATTATGGCAGAGCTGACAGCAGGCGGAAAAGATCCCAAGACCCCGGCAGCTGTGATCCAGCAGGGAACCACAGCCCGGCAGAGAGTGGTAACGGGCACGCTGGAAACCATTGCAGATCGGGTAAAGGAAGCGGGAATTACCACGCCTGCGGTGATTCTTGCAGGTGAGGTGGTGTCATTGCGGGAGAAGCTTTCCTGGTTTGAGAAGGGACGTCTTTTTGGTACACGGGTGCTGCTGACAGGCACCAAAGCCATGTGCCAGAAGCAGCAGGCAGTGTTGAGGGAAGAGGGGGCAGAGCCTGTTTCATTCAGCCTGATCCGCACAAAGCAGCTTGAGATGCCAGAGCCTGTCCAGGCGCTTCCTGTTTATACCTGGCTGGTATTTACCAGCAGCAACGGGGTGGATTTTTTCTTTGAAGAGCTGAAGCGCTGTCAGATGGATATCCGGAGTCTGGCAGGCATAAAGTTTGCGGTAATCGGGAGCGGAACAAAAGAGGCCCTGGAAGCAAAGGGGATTTATGCAGACTTTGTACCATCCCGCTATTCCAGCAGGGATTTGGCAGCGGAGTGGATTCCAAAGCTTCAGAAGACAGATCGGGTGCTGCTTGTGCGGGCCAGAGAGGCTTCAAGAGAGCTGACGGATGCCTTGGACAAAGAAGGTATTTCTTATCAGGCGGCAGCGCTGTATGCCACAGAGACGGACAGACGTAAGGGAGAGGAGCTGAGACGGATCCTTTCGGAAGTGGATTATATCACCTTCGCCAGTGCATCGGCGGTTAAGGCCTTTGTAGAGCTGGCAGGTGTTCCAAAAGACCTGAAAGCGAAGATTATCTGCATTGGCCCGGTGACAGAGCGGGCAGCTGTAAAAGCGGGGCTTAAGGTGCACCAAAGCGC
>CATJHO010000161.1 GCA_949740535.1 uncultured Lachnospiraceae bacterium | reverse complement strand
TAGAAAAATACGTAATCATATCAGCGGAACTGCTGAAAGACCGCGTCTGGCTGTGTTTAGAAGTAATAATCATATGTATGCTCAAATTATTGACGATACCGTCGGCAATACTCTTGTTGCTGCTTCCACCCTGGAAAAGGATGTAAAGGCAGAGCTGGAGAAGACGAACAACGTTGATGCAGCAGCATATCTGGGAAAAGTAATTGCCAAGAAGGCTCTGGATAAAGGAATTAAGGTCGTTGTCTTTGATCGAGGCGGCTTTATATATCAGGGTAAGGTTCAGGCATTGGCAGAAGCAGCCCGCGAGGCTGGATTGGAATTCTAGGAAAGGGAGGAAAAGACACATGAGACATGAGATTATTGATCCGAGTCAGTTTGAGTTGACGGACAAAGTAGTGTCAATCAAGCGTGTAAGCAAGACTGTCAAGGGTGGTCGTACCATGCGTTTCACAGCTCTGGTAGTTGTGGGAGACGGCAACGGTCATGTTGGCGCAGGCCTTGGAAAAGCCACCGAGATTCCGGAAGCAATCCGCAAGGGCAAAGAGGATGCCATGAAGAAACTGATCACGGTAGCGATTGACGAGAACAACAGCATTACACATGATTTTATCGGTAAATTTGGCAGCGCATCCGTTCTGCTTAAGCGGGCTCCGGAAGGTACCGGTGTAATTGCCGGAGGTCCTGCGCGTAATGTGCTGGAGCTTGCAGGCATCAAGAATATCCGTACCAAATCCTTAGGCTCCAACAACAAGCAGAATGTGGTTATGGCAACCATTGCGGGCCTGAAAGCTCTGAAGACTCCGGAGGAGGTTGCGAAGAACCGCGGCAAGTCTGTAGAAGAGATTACAAACTAGGAGGGAACGTAACATGGCAGATAAATTGAAAATTACCTTAGTGAAATCTCCCATTGGCGCCATTCCTAAACAGAAGGCAACGGTAGAAGCTCTTGGTCTTCGGAAGATGAATAAGACTGTTGAGATGCCGGATAACGAAGCTGTCAGAGGAATGATTTGGCACGTAAGACATTTGGTTAAGGTAGAAGAAGTTTAGTCAATAGGTAGTCAGCAGCAATCCCGACAGTACCCGGAAGGATGTACAGACATTATTTTTTATATCTGATAATTTTTCCAGATTAACTGTGTACTGAGAGGATTGTTGCAAAACTTTAAATAGGAGGTGTCACAATGGACTTATCAAATTTACAGTACGCTGAAGGCTCCAAGAAGAGCAATAACTTCAGAAGAGGCCGTGGACACGGTTCAGGAAATGGTAAGACAGCCGGTAAGGGACACAAGGGACAGAAAGCGCGTTCCGGAGCACCGAGACCGGGCTTTGAGGGCGGCCAGATGCCCTTATACAGAAGACTTCCCAAGAGAGGCTTTACCAACCGGAATTCCAAGACAATTGTTGGAATCAATGTAAGCGCTCTGGAAGTATTCGAGAATGATGCAGTTGTATCTGTGGAGACACTGATGGAGCAGGGCATTGTTAAAAATCCCAAGGATGGCGTAAAGATTCTGGGAAATGGTGAACTCACAAAGAAACTGACTGTTCAGGCAAATGCTTTCTCAGAGGGCGCAAAAGCTAAAATTGAGGCTCTTGGTGGAAAAGCTGAGGTGATCTAATGTTTAAAACATTACAGAACGCATTTAAAATCAAGGAGATCCGGCAGAAGCTGTTCTTTACCTTCCTGATGATTGCAGTCATCCGGCTGGGTTCTCAGCTTCCGGTTCCGGGGGTCAACAGAGATTTTCTTGCACAGTGGCTGGCTCAGAATACCGGCGATGCATTCAATCTGATTGATGCGTTTACCGGCGGCTCCCTGGCAAGTATGTCATTATTTGCGTTAGGTATCAACCCGTATATCACATCCTCCATTATTATGCAGCTTCTTACCATAGCGATTCCGAAGCTGGAAGAGATGCAGAAGGATGGCGAGGATGGAAGAAAAAAGATTCAGAACATTACCCGGTATGTGACGATTGTGCTGGCCCTGATAGAGGGTGCGGCCATGACCATCGGCTTTGGCGGACAGGGACTGCTGGAGAATCCAACCTGGTATAATATGGCGGTTGTTGTGATTACTTTGACAGCCGGTTCTGCTTTCCTTATGTGGATTGGCGAGCGTATTACTCAGAATGGTGTAGGAAACGGTATCTCTATTGTACTTTTGGTGAATATCGTTTCCCGTATTCCAGATGATTTTGTCCGTCTGTACACGATGTTTATTCAGAATAAAAGTGTGGCGAAGGGAGTCCTTGCTGCAGTAATTATTCTTGCAGTAATTCTGCTGACGGTTGTGTTTGTTATCATTCTGCAGGATGGGGAGAGAAGAATCCCTGTGCAGTACAGCAAGAAGCTTCAGGGCAGAAAGGTGATGGGCGGACAAAGTACGCACATTCCCATGAAAGTGAATACCGCAGGTGTTATCCCGGTTATCTTTGCTTCATCCCTAATGTCCTTTCCGGGTGTGATTGCCTCTCTGATTGGCAAGGGCGGCGGAACAGGAATGGGAAGTAAGATTTTGAGAGCTTTAAGTTCTGGAAGCTGGTGTGATCCGAAAGCACCGGTGTATAGTCTCGGTCTGCTGCTTTATATTGTGCTGGTGGTATTTTTTGCTTATTTTTATACCTCAATCACCTTCAATCCTATGGAGATTGCGGATAACATGAAGAAGCAGGGTGGATTTGTACCGGGTATTCGTCCCGGACGTCCCACCACCGAGTATTTGACAAAGATTTTAAATTATATTGTTTTTATCGGTGCAATCGGCCTGATTATCGTATGCGTGATTCCGATCCTCTTTAATGGAGTGTTCGGAGCTAATGTGTCCTTTGGAGGAACGTCCATCATCATCATTGTTGGTGTTGTGCTGGAGACTTTGAAGCAGATTGAATCACAGATGGCAGTGCGCTATTACAAGGGCTTTTTGAACGATTAGAGAAACCTTTCCAGCCTGTACGGGGATATTTTCGTGCAGGCTGTCAGAGGTTATGGTGGAAGAATTACACAGGAGGAACAATATGAAGGTTATAATGTTGGGGGCCCCAGGAGCGGGCAAAGGCACACAGGCGAAGAAAATAGCTGACAAATATCAGATTCCGCATATTTCCACGGGCGATATTTTCAGAGCAAATATAAAGAATGGAACAGAGCTGGGCAAAAAGGCCAAAGCGTATATGGATCAGGGACTTCTGGTTCCCGATGAGCTGACCTTAGAGCTGGTTATGGATCGTTTCCAGCAGCCAGACTGCGAAAACGGCTATGTTCTGGATGGATTCCCCAGAACCATTCCTCAGGCGCAGGCGCTTACGAGAGCCCTTGAGGAAAAAGGGGAGTGTATTGACTATGCAGTGAATGTGGAAGTTCCAGATGCAGACATTGTCAACCGCATGTCCGGGCGGCGTGCATGCCTGGGCTGTGGAGCAACCTATCATATTGTACATATCCCTACTAAGGTAGAAGGGATATGTGACCGTTGCGGCGAGAAGCTCGTTCTGCGGGATGATGACAAGCCGGAGACGGTGGAAAAACGTCTTGGGGTGTACCACAGCCAGACCCAGCCTCTGATTGAGTATTATGCCGGTCAGGGAAAACTGGCCGAGGTGGACGGCACACAGGATATGGAAGACGTGTTCCAGTCAATTATTAAGATATTAGGGGCGTAAAACATGTCAGTAAGTATTAAATCTGCCAGAGAAATCGAACTGATGCGGACAGCTGGAAAGCTTTTGGAAGAGGTTCACAATGAACTTGCAGACTTTGTGAAGCCTGGAATTTCCACCTTGGATATCGATCAATATGGAGAGAAGCTGATCCGCAGCAGAGGCTGTATACCGAATTTTCTGAATTATAATGGTTATCCGGCTTCGATCTGCGTGTCGGTGAATGACGAAGTGGTCCATGGAATTCCCTGTAAAGAGCGGATTCTTCAAGAGGGAGATATTGTAAGTCTGGATGCCGGCCTTATTTACAAAGGATATCATTCCGATGCGGCCAGAACCCATGGGGTGGGGAAGATCAGCCTGGAAGCAGAGCAGCTGATACAGGCCACCAGGCAGAGTTTCTTTGAAGGGATTCAATTTGCAAGAGCCGGCCGCCACCTTCATGAGATTTCAAATCGGATCAACGACTATATTGACACTTTTGGCTATGGAGTGGTGCAGGATCTGGTGGGCCATGGAATTGGTACGAAGCTCCATGAAGATCCCCAGATTCCCAATTTCCGTCAGCGGCGCCGGGGAGTAAAGCTGATGCCTGGCATGACCCTGGCCGTTGAGCCTATGATCAACGCGGGCGGCTGGGAGGTTGTCTGGATGGACGATGACTGGACAGTTGTCACGGAGGACGGTTCCCTTTCAGCACATTATGAGAATACCATTCTGATCACGGACGGGGAGCCGGAGATTCTGACCCTTTCTACGGGGGAATGAGAAAAGCGGCAGACAATCGTGAAGGAATGGAGAGATACGTACATGGTGGAAAGGATTGTACCGGGCATGATGGCCCGATCCAAAGCAGGTCATGACAAAGGATGCCTGTATCTGATTCTGAGAGCAGAGGATGAATATGTATATCTTACGGACGGCAGGCGGAGGCCCATGGCGAAGCCTAAGAAGAAGAAATACAGGCATATTCAGATCATAAAGCGTATGCCGGAGAATTGGAATTCGGAAGCGGTAAGTGATGACTATATAAGGCGGGCTCTTCGGGAATACGAAACAGAGTCCGCACAGCCTAAAATCTGATAAAAGTGGAGGAAAAAGATGTCAAAAGCAGATGTAATTGAAATTGAAGGAACCGTAGTGGAGAAGCTCCCCAATGCCATGTTTCAGGTAGAGCTGGAGAACGGCCATCAGGTACTGGCCCATATCAGCGGAAAGCTGCGCATGAACTTTATCCGGATCCTTCCGGGAGATAAGGTGACCATCGAGATGTCTCCTTATGATCTGTCTAAAGGACGGATTATCTGGAGAGATAAATAAACGAAATCTGTCAAAATAATAAAAGAATAGAAATGTAACAGTTCATTTTTAAGGATGTTACTAAGAAACACAGATCAAGGGATATGAAGAAGCTGTATGCCGGATCTGTGTTTTTTGTTTTTGTGAATCGAAGAATTTCGCAGGATAAATAGTTGGTTTTGATAGAGCGGCTAATCTGTGTTGTGAGTTCTTCACAATTTTTTACTTTTATTTTTGTGAATAAATTACATTGACAAGTTACAATATATCAATTAATATTTGTATATACAGAATATGTATATACAAATTATGTATTAGCAAGTATATTGGAGGATAGCAGATGAAAGAGTATAATCTGTATGACAGAGTGCTTGGAAGCCTGATGTCTGCGGGTATTGGAGATGCGTTGGGAGCACCTGCAGAAGGATTCAGCAGGCAGGAGATTGAAACTCTCTTTGGCCGGATAACTAAATTTGAGGATCCTTCTCACAATGCAATTTCACCAGATAACCATATTGGTGAGGTAACGGATGATTCCTCGCAGATGGTAGAAATGGCAAAAGAGGTGATTCGAACCGGAGGCAGATTAACGGTTGCCGACGCGGCGCAGGCTATACTGAACTGGTCAAAGAACTGGCCCAAATATTATCCGCGGAATGCAGGGGGAACTACGCGGTATGTAATCTTAGCTTTAGAAAAGGGTGAAGATCCGGAAAAAATTGGAAAACTTGGAAAGATAGCATACCGGGGAGCAACCAATGGCGCAGTTATGCGCATAGCTCCGGCAGGGCTGATTCATCCGGGAGATCTGGATGCAGCCTGTGGGACGGCAATTGCTATGACTACGCCTTCCCATGGAACGCAGCATGGATTTGCTGGGGCCTGTGCGGCTGCCTGTGCAGTGGCGGAGGCGGTAACAGAACATTCTACGGTGTGGTCGGTGTTGAAGGCAGGCGTATATGGTGCCCGTTATGGACAACACTATGGAGAAAAGCATGGCCGTACCACGCAGGGGCCGGATGTAGCTTACAAAATTGAACAAGCCATGAAAGCAGTCTTGTCAGCTGATTCTCAGGACGAGGCAGAACGCCGGCTGCAGAGTGTACTAGGCTGCGATAATTATTCAGTTCAGATGACTGTGGCACTGGTACTGGGGATGTTTGCAGCAGCAGACGGCGATACTATGAAAACCCTGGAAGGATGTGCCAACATAGGCGGAGACACAGATACCTTTGCCTGTGCAGCCGGGATGATAGCAGGAGCATTCAATGGATGCGAAGGTATAAAACCGGAATTGATGGATCAATTTAAACAGGTCAACCAACATATCGATTTTGAGGAACTGGCAAGGGGACTGACTCATATTGCAGAAGAAGGAAGGTGAAGATTACATGGAAAGCTATGATTTGCATGACAGAATTCTGGGCAGTCTGATCACGGCTGGGATAGGCGATGCCTTTGGAGCTCCGGCAGAAGCTTTCAGCAGAGAAGAGATTCGGGAAGCTTTTGGCAGGATTACCAAATTCGAGGATCCCTCCTCAAATATTATTTCGCCTGATAATCATGTGGGAGAAATTACAGATGACAGCTCTCAGCTGGTAGAAATGGCGAAAGCGATGATAAAGGCAAAGGGAAAGCTTACAACAAAGGATGCGGCGGACGCGCTGGTGGCCTGGTCGGAAAACTGGCCCAAATATTACCCGCGTAATGCGGGAGAAACCACCCGGCACATTATAAAAGGATTAAAGAATGGGGAAGATCCTTTAAAGCTTGCCAGAGAGGGAAGGATATGGGGCAGAGGCTGTACAAATGGAGCGGTTATGCGGGTTGCTGCTGCTGGTTTGATCCACCCGGGCAATTGGGATGGGGCAGTGGATTCGGCAGTGGTTATGACCTCGCCGTCTCATGGAACACAGCATGCCTACGCTGCGGCCTGCGCGGCAGCATGTGCGGTCGCAGAAGCAGTTACGGAGCACGCGGATGTCTGGAGTATAATTCGGGCCGCTTTGTATGGAGCGCGCAGAGGGCATGAGATAGGCCTTCGTGATACCAGAGAAGCTTTGGGACCGGATGTACTGGAACGGACTGTGACAGCGGTAACTGCGGCATTAATGGCGGACAATATGGAAGAACTTGAGACTGCCTTAGATAAGCTGATGGGCGATGAGACCTTTGCAGCTCAAGGGGCAGCGGCAGTTGCTTTGGCTATGTTCGCAGGAGCAGAAGGTGATTCGATGAAAGCGATTTACAGCTGTGCAAATTTCGGAGGAGATACGGACACATTGGGGTGTATTGCGGGAATGATAGCAGGTGCACTGAATGGATGTAAAGGGATTCCGGAAGATATATATGAAAAATTCCGCCAAAGCAATCCACAGCTGAATTATGAAGAGCTGGCAGAGGGTTTATATGAAATAGCCTGCACACAATAAGATCCATACTTGACAGCAAGTTTCAAATCTGTGACAATTATGCTGTATATACAGAAGATGTCTATATTGCATTGCAATAAAAAGGAGGAGGAACAGGCTGTGGATATGGAAGAAAAAACATCGCTGAGGGCATGGATCAAAGAGGATTTGCGCAAAAGGATTGCAGGAATGGAAATTGATGAGGCTCTGCCTTCGGAAATTCGATTATCAGAGATTTACAACACAAGCAGAACAACGATCCGGCTGGCAATTGCAGAGCTGCTAAATGAGGGGCTGCTCTATCGGATCAAGGGAAGTGGTACATATAAGCAGGCTATTGGCGGTCAGGTTCCCAGTACAAAAATTTTGGGATTCACAGAAGAGCTGAAGAAAATATATTCAGATGTCCACCTGAGTGATGTGCTAATTGAGCAGGCTCCGCTTCCCACAAGCAAAGCACATCTTCTAGGTGTGCCGGTAGGGAGTAAATGCTGGAAATTTTCCAGGCTGTGGATTACAAATGGAAAACCTTTTGCTTATGGAATTGCTTATTTTAGAAAAGATTTACTGCCAGTATTTGAAAAGGAAAAGCTTCATCTTTCTCTGCTGGAAACTCTACGGGCAGAGTATGGGCATGAAATAGTGGGAATTAGTAATAATGTAATGGCGAAAATGCCGGATGAGATCCTGCAGAGAAAACTGGGAATGGCAGAGACACAGCCTCTGTTGATCTGTGAGTCTGTGGAGGAGAATGACAAAGGGGAAAAACTGTATGTAGATACACGGTACCATGACGCGTCAAACTACGTATTCAGCATCCGCCAATTTATGGAGAAATAAAAAGAGAAGATGTATTCCCCCTTTTTCGGAATCAGACAGCAGCATTCGCTCAGTTTTGGGATAAATATAGCAAGGAGAGTGAATAGAGATGAAAAAAACGGGTTATGCAGCCTTTATAGGAGGGCCGGTACTGGACGATTATTTCCTGCTGGATCACTGGCCGGCCCAGGGAGACAAGATAAAAGGTGAGTATCTGGGTAAGCTCTGTGGAGGTATGATTGGAAATGCAGCCCGCAACTGTGCTTCTCTGGGAATCAGAACCTGCTGCTTTGATGTAGTGGACACGGACAGTGATGGAGAACGAATTATGGAGGCGCTTAGAACGGATGGCGTGGATACTTCTTTTATCATCCGCAGGCACAGCGAAAAGAAACTGGTCAGCATTGTGATGGTTTCTGAGGGAGAGCGGAATGTGTTTTTGGCTGGAGACAGACCAAGCTGGAACCTTACGCTTACTTCAGAGCAGAGAGAATTTTTCTATCAGGCGGAATATGTTTACAGTGAGCTTCTGGCATCTTGGATTATTTTCGATGATCTTGCCTTTTATCGGGATTTAAAAGCTCATGGTGTGAAGCTGGTATTTGATCTGGAAGTTACTATGGAGGCAGATGAGTGGTTTGAACGTATATCCTGTGCCAATCTCGTGTTCACAAATGAATTTGGAATTGAAAAGTTTCGTGAAAGTGAATCAATAGAAGCATTTGCACAAAAACTTTTTGTACAAGGAGTGGAACGGCTGGTTATTACTTTGGGAGAAAAGGGATGCCGGGTAATTACACCGGAAGAGGACTTTTCACTGCCTGCCTGCAGGGTAAAAGCAGTGGATACTACCGGGGCTGGAGATACTTTTAATTCCACCTTCCTGGCCTGTGTGATGAGAGGCATGGATAATCGGACGGCAGGAGTTTATGCGAATGCGGCGGCATCCATGGCGGTCACGAAGCCGGGGCCGGCATCCGGGATCACAACCTGGGAAGAGATTCGAAAATTTATGCGGGAAAATGAACAAAAACAATAGAATGACAGAACATTCAGAAAAAGGGGAATTTGATATGAAAAAGGAAATAAAAAGAATTTGGTCATTGATACTGGCTTTGACTATGACACTGACACTGCTTACCGGATGTGGAGGAGGACAAAAGGCAGATACTGCAGGGGATTCTAACCAAACGCCGGCAGAGGCGGAAAATCCGTCAGAAAATGAGACGGAAGAAGCAAAGGAAAAGAAAGCCGCTTTTATTACTATGCAGTCCTTAAGCGCTCCTTTTATGACACTCTGCCATCAAAGCGTGGAAAAACTGGAGGAGGAGGGCTGGACAAATACAGATTATGAACTTTCAGAAGCCTCAGAGATTGGTGATGCTATCCGTTCAGCAGCTGCTGACGGTTGCAGCAGTATCTTTGTGATGCTGGATGATATTGCGCCTATGGCGATTGAACTGTCCGATGAACTGGCGGAGAATTATCCGGATCTCACTGTGTTCTGTGCAGATGCATATACCGCGCAAAATACGCCTAATGTAGTTAATATTATCTGCGATTCCTGGGAATCTTCTTTTATGGCAGGTTATGTGGCAGCAATTACCACCAAAAAGGATCAGATAGGTTTTATCGGCTGTGTAGATGCCACAGTTATCCACCGTTTTCTGTATGGCTTTGAGTGCGGAGTGAAATATGCCGGACTGGGCCAGGAGGTTGTGGTTTCTTATATCGGAACTGCGGAGGATTCTCTGAAAGGCCAGGAAGTTGCTAAGGCGATGATTACAAACAATGATATAGATACGATTTTCCAGGCGGCAAGTCTTTCCGGGACAGGCGTTATTGCAGAGTGCAGGGAACAGGGGATTAAGTGTATTGGCTGTGATTCCTGGCAGGGCGGTGAGTTTGGACAGGATACCGTTTACTGGTCTGCGTTGAAGTCCATTCAGGAGGCTATGTATAACTGTGCAGTTGCAGCCCAGAATGGGACATTAGAAGATTTGATAGGAACTGGAACCGGCCGTTATTATTACTATGATGCAGCAGCTGGTGCGAGTCTGTATGCAGAGGAGGATCTGGCACTTCTGGACGAAGAAACCCAGGCGAAGGTGAAAGAGGTTCTGGCAGGTGTGAAGGATGGCAGCATTGATGTGTATGAGGGGTATGATGAGTACCGCTTTACCGGGCTCTGACAGAAACTGCCGTAGAGAGTAAATTAAAACAGCAGCAGGGGCCGCCGTTTTGTGGCGGTCCTTTTTAGAGGATAATTGTATGGGGCAGGAAATGAAAAAATATGTACTTGAGACAAGAAATATTTGTAAGAGTTTTGGGACGCTGAAAGCAAATGATCATGTCAGTCTGAAGGTAGAGCGGCAGTCTATTCATGCAATTCTGGGGGAGAACGGTGCAGGAAAAAGTACACTTATGAACATTCTCACCAACATCCATAAGCCGGACAGCGGGGAGATCCTGATTGATGGAAAGGTAATGAAGTTCAAAAATCCCCGTGATGCAGCCAGAGCAGGAATTGGGATGGTCTATCAGGAGTTTATGCTGGCCAGAGATTTGACCGTACTGGAAAATATTATCATAGGCTATGAGATGGGAAAGGGACCTTTTATAGATAAGAAGAAAAACAGAGAAAAATGTGAGGAGCTCTGCCAAAAATATCATCTACATCTTCCTCTGGATGAAAAACTTACGGAACTTCCGGTAGCAGTTCTGCAGCAGATTGAGATTGCCAAGGTATTGTACCGGGGAGCAGAGATTATCATTATGGACGAGCCCACCTCCGCCCTGACACCGCAGGGAATCGAAGGCCTGTTCCGGGCACTGAAGGAGCTGAAGGCACAGGGAAAAACTATTCTATTGATCACTCACAAGCTGGACGAAATTTTCGCAGTTAGCGACGCGTTGACGATTATGCGGGATGGAAAGCTGATCGGTACATTTGATCCTTATGAAATCAATCAACAGCAGGCGGCAAACCTAATGGTGGGCAGAGAAGTTATCCTTGAGGCCCGAAAACTGCCCTGCCATCCAGGAGAAGCAGTTCTTAGAATAGAAGGGCTTCATGTAAGGGATTCAGAAGGGATTGAGCGTGTAAAAGGAATTGATCTTACTGTCCGTTCAGGAGAGATTGTGGGAATTGCCGGTGTTGCAGGAGCAGGGCAGCAGCATTTTATTGAAGCTTTGTTTGGTCTTAGAAGCGCAGAAAAGGGAAGCGCAGTGGAATTTAAAGGTCAAAGTATTCTGGGAAAGCATCCAGGAGAGCTTCGAAAGCTGGGAATCGGCTATGTTCCGCAGGATCGGATTTCCACTGGCTGTAATACAAAGGGCAGTCTTTGGGAGAATGCAATTATGGGATACCACCGGGCCCATGGTTTTAAACCTAAGTGGAGTTTGAATCGGAAGCAGGCAGATGGTTTTACACGTCAGGTCCTGGAGACATTTGATGTAAAATATCAGAGTATGGAAGAGCCTATAGGTTCCTTGTCCGGAGGAAATATTCAAAAGCTGATTGTGGGCCGGGAGTTTCTGCAGGACTGCAGCCTGTTGATCATTGAGGATCCCACTCGTGGAATTGATGTGGGCGCGATCGAGTATATATGGGCAAAGATTATTAAATTTGCTTCCAAAGGGGCGGCGGTTCTTTTGGTGAGCCATGAGCTGAATGAGGTGATGCAGTTGTCGGACCACATTTATGTGATGTACAATGGCTGCCTGCAGGATGGCGGAGAGCATGGGAAGCTGAATGAAAAGGAAATAGGATTTATTATGACAGGAGGAAAGCGCGATGAAGAGAAAGCTGAGCTTTAACACACAGATAAATATAGTAAGATATGCAGGCTCCCTCCTGTTGACCTTTTTGTTTGGTGCTATGATTATTTCTCTGCAGGGTGAATCTCCATTGGCAGCTGTACGCTTTATTTTTGAAGGATCTTTTGGAAATAAGGTGAATCTGGGAAATGTGTTCCACTGGTTTGCATCCTGTGCTATGGTAGGCTTTGCCGCAGCCGCAGCCTTTAAGTCGGGAGTTATGAATCTGGGTCTGGAAGGACAACTTTATATGGGAGCATGGGTTTCTGCAGTTTTGGGATATAAACTTATACTTCCATCAGTAATTCATCCGATGGTCTGTATTCTGGCGGGAATGACAGCAGGTCTGCTTTGGGGCTTGATTCCGGCTTTGATGAAACTGATATTTCAGGTCAATGAGATTATTACTACACTGATGATGAACTTTATTGCGATTCTTCTGACCGATTATCTGACAGTGCTGTTTCTGGATTACGAGGGGATTACTAATGTAACCGTAGTTAAGACGCCGACGATCCAGAAAACAGCACAGCTGACAGTTCTGATCAAAGGAACTTCAGCAACGACGGCAATTGTGATAGCAGTTGTGGCAGGAATTCTGCTGCATTTACTGTATCGTTATACAGTAAAGGGTTATGAGCTGAAGCAGGTGGGAGAGAATCTGCGGTTTGCCAAGATGGGCGGTGTCAATGCATCGCAGACATTTGTTTCTATTTTTCTGCTGACGAGTATGCTTGCAGGCATGTGCGGAGCCTTGGAAGTATTGGGAGTAAATCATCAGTTTATTACTTCCTTCAGCTCCAATATGGGCTGGGATGGCGTAATGATTGCCCGGATAGCAGTAAACAATCCCCTGGCGGTGATGGCGGTATCATTTTTCTGGGCTATTTTCAAGGCAGGCTCTCTTTATCTAGAGAGAGCCACAGAACTGAACCGCTATGTAATTAATCTGCTTCAGGCCATGCTGGTTATTTTCCTGTCGGCAGACTATGGAATGATACTAAATAAATATTATGCTTTTGTCAGAGGAAAGATACAGCGTCTTAAGATAAAGGAGGAAACCTGAATGAGTTTTTTGGAGGTACTGGTAAGTGTTGTTACCTTAAATGCGGCATTTCGTATGGCAGCGCCGCTTCTGCTTGGCATTGCCGGATTCTCCTTTAGCAACAAAGCAGGGATTCTGAATCTGGCACTGGAAAGCTTTATGACGTTTTCAGCTTTTGCGGCACTGTGGGGAAGCTGGATGTTCCACAATGCAGGGGTTGGAGCTTTGTGCGGAATTCTGGCGGGACTGATTTTTTCTGTGTTGTATGGATTTTTTATTTTTACATTGAATGGAAATGGACTGATTACAGGTGTTGGTTTTAATCTTAGTGCATGGGGACTTACAACGATGCTGGCGGTGGCAGTATTTGGAACGCGCTCAGTTACCAATATTGATGCGGCGGCCTTCCAAGGAATTGCACTTCCGTTGAAAGATGGAAGCTTTCTGGATTCAGTATTTGGAAATCAGACAATTCTTGTATGGAGTGCGCCTGTTTTGGTTTTGATTTCTCATTGGGTAATGTATAAGACAAAATTCGGACTCCGGGTGCGTATGGTGGGTTTAAATCCCAGTGCGGCGGAGACAGCTGGTGTCAGTGTCGCGAAGCATAATTGGATCTGCATGATGATCAGCGGTGTGTTTACAGGGCTTGCAGGGGCTTTTGTATCGCTGAACAGCCTGGCCATGTTCACAGAAAATATGGTAGCTGGACGGGGATTTCTAATTCTGGCGTCGGCAATGGTGGCAAATGGAAATCCGCTGGCAGGTATGCTGACCGCTCTGCTGTTTGCCTACGCCCAGGCCTGCGGCCTTACGCTGACGGGTCTCGGAATCCAAGGGCAGCTGGTAGAAATGCTTCCTTATATTGCAGTACTGCTGGTAATGCTTACTGTGAATGTTAAAAATGTAAAGAGAGCAGGAGAACTATAATACTGCTGAGAGACTGATAAAAGAAAAGATATGGCGTTACAGAGAGGCTTCGGGTTTGATATTGGGTTCTGAATACTTTGAAAAGATGGAATAAACCTGCTCAAAGTCCGAGGTGATATAGAAGTTATCAGATAAGATATAGATTTTGATTTTCCGTATTTTGTTAAAAAGTACTTGCATTTTGGATTTAGTAGTGTTATACTATCAGGCGTATGGTCTCTACGGGACTTTTGCGCCTGTTTTTATGCGCTTTTTTAAGGACCCGTGGCAGATTCGTAACAGGAAATGCCTTGTTTTCCGGGTATTTGGCCCTTCAAAACCCAGTCGGTCCAAGGACGGAAAGCGAAAGATGTGAAAGGAGGATTTTTACGATGAAAGTAAGATCATCTGTAAAGCCTATTTGCGAAAAGTGCAAAATCATCAAAAG
>CATJHO010000160.1 GCA_949740535.1 uncultured Lachnospiraceae bacterium | reverse complement strand
CGCAAATCTAAATATAAACGCTGAAGATAATTTAGCATACGCTGCCTAATGGCAGCTGTCGGCCTTAGAGCACCTGCACTTTAAGAATCCGGCATCGACGATGCAGGAAACGACTTGCGTTAAGCTTTGCGCGCATGGGCGTATCATGAAGCTACTGAAGCTGTCAGGGTGTTAGTTCCCGGACAGTAGAGGGAATGTCAAAGAACTGACTATGATAGTAGAAGAACAGGGAACAGGCTTTCGGACGCGGGTTCGATTCCCGCCAGGTCCATTATTTGTAATAAGGCGGAACCCATGAAGTGAGGGCTTCCTTATTACCCGGCAGACACTCACAAACAAAATCCCCATTGAAATGCGTCTGCTCTATGATAAAAAACAATCACTGTTATCCATAAGCACATGGATTTCAGTGATTGTTTTTTATCATAAACTATATAACCGGATTTTCTGTATTCTCAGCAGACAGCGGTATGTCCTCGTCATCTGCCAGAAGCTGCCGCAGTATCTCCAGCAGCCGCTCGCTGTATACTCTCCGATCATGGGACTCCTGCCATTTCTCATAGGCCTCTGTGGACATAATCATATAACCGGACTCTTCCATCTGGACGGGAAGCTTTCGGATCAGCACTTCCTCCATCTCTTTGGCAGAAAGCAGTTTCATATCCGTCAGTTCCATAATAAGGCCTGCAAACTCCTCATCAGACATGTCCGCCACGTTGTATTTTCCTTTCAGATAGCGGATCTGATCCTTGGTCAGCTTTTTGGATTCCGCTCCATTCCAGACTGCCTTTGGATTCTTAGAGGGATTCACATGTTCCTCCAGAGTTTTGTCGCCAAAGACACCGTTATCAGACTGAAAGAGCCGGTATTTCTTGTGTTCTCTCTCTTCCTTCTCGTGCTGTTCGTGGGAGGTGCCGTAGAGGATCTCCTTTACCAGAACGGTCTGGTAGTTTTTCACGCATTCTTTTGCCGCTTCTACCTCAGAAGCTGTTTCCAATTCATCATTTCCCGGCTTTTGACGGGTCTCTTTCAGAAGCCCAAGAAAACTTCCTCTTTCTTTATCCGCAGAACTCTCCTCCCGGCTTCTGCCCGGTTTCCGCTCCATATAGGCCTGAAAGGCCAGTCCCCGGTATATACTGTTCTGTCCTGCTGTCATATTCATGCTCTGCCTCCTGATTGTGGCTGCGTTCCCTTAAATATCTTCCAGCTCTATGACAGTATACTACACACTGCCACTAGTATTATATAACAGGCTCCAAGAAATGAAAAGAATTTTTCCTAAAAAATATTGGGAAAACTTTTCTGCAAATCAGTTTTCTCCCAAAATAATTCGTATTAATTCCTTATCCAGCATAATTGTCCGATTCCAGGGATTGATGATAATGCCATTGATCCCTTCCGTCTTCAGGGCAGCCTCAAACAGCTGTTTTATATTTCCCAGAAACGTAGACATCACTTTGCTGCTTCCTCTTAGTTCCTCCTCAAAGCTGGTAAATGCAGACCACCAGATACTGCCGTCCTCTGTTTTCATGGCCTGTACATGCATCTGCGGACTCCCCGCCGGCACATCCACCGCAACAACAAGCTGTCCTCCGTCATTCATCCGGCGGCGGATAACCGTCAGCACATGGGCCAGCATCTCCTGAGTCGGCTCCTGCTGCAAAGCGGCGACTGCCCTTTCTATTTCTTCGTTTTTCTGTAAATGTTCATCCAGTATCTTATTCATAATTCCCTTCCATCCTGTCCTGCCTGCTCTGCTTTTTCCTTTCGCGTGTAATTCTTTGTTGAAAGATACTTGAATCATGTTGTTATGACTCCAAGAATGAGCACCAGAACAACGCCTATTTTCAATATTTCCTGAAACACCAGAATACTTTCCGCATCATCAGAAATATATCTAAGATATAGATATCCTTCAAGGTAAAGCCCCAAAACTGTGGAAATCAGCAAATGAACTTCCAACATAAGAACAGTCTGCCATCTTTTACTTAGGCCATAATTAAACCAGGATAAGAATAACTGTAATACAGGTAAAATAAAAGCGTGACCCAATACCCACTTGTCATATCAATCTTTCCGCATGAATCAAACTCGTTTGTATCGACATTCAAATAACGCTTTATCAAAAACTCTTTTTCATCTATAGATATTAATTTTTTCAGATAAGCTTTTGATACCCTTTTAGCCGCTCCATTTCCATTACAAATCTTATCCTCTTTCATCGCAAATTGCGTTTTGTCTGGCAATTCTGACGCATGAACCGTTGTACTCAATGCTGGAAATGATGTGATTATCATTGCCACAGCCATTAAAAACGCCATTGCTTTCTTTGTTATTTTTCTTTGTTTCATATTCTGTCTGAAGCGTATCGAAATAGGCATACCCTGTCAAGCCCCTTTTCCTGAATTTTTACCTTTTTTACTCATCTGTCACAGAAAAAAACCGCCCAAAATCAATAGGGGTTGCGCGAGTGGACGGTAAATCTGATTGACCCCCTCTTTTTTGCGAAAAAAGAAGATTCAATTTTTTCTTTACCTATTAAATCTGCTTTAACTGTTCGTTTCTATCACGCCCACTATACATTACGCTGACAATGCGTACTATCTTTTCTTTCAAATCGGGAATATATAAAACACCATAATTATCCACAGGAAGAACACGCATACCACGACTATGCCACGGCTCATCTTCATAACGGCGGTATCGTTCCGGCAGTTCATCAAGAGAACGCATAGCGTCCCATAATCGGTTCACTTGCTTTTCGGCAGCGTCAGGCGCACATAAATCTATGGCAATATAAAAGAAAATGTTCCTTAAATCCCTATCTGCCTTTTCGGATAATTCAACTTCAAATTTCATATCTTAAAATCTCTGCGCATTTCTGCAATCGCCTGCTCTAATGGTTTTGTGCGTCCTGCCTGTAAATCCGCATATCCTTTCTCAAGTTCTGCATTCAGTTCTTCTTTGCTAAGTGCACCAGCACAAACCGGTTTTTCATACGGAAGTCTTACTTCAAAAGGAAGTCCTTTTTTTAAAACAATCTGTTTGAAAAACATATCAATCGCATTGGAAGTAGGAAT
>CATJHO010000159.1 GCA_949740535.1 uncultured Lachnospiraceae bacterium | reverse complement strand
GACGATTGAGGCGTACTGGACGTACGCCGATTGAGGATAACACCGCAAATTGGCAAAATAGCATGACTGAGGCGTGTATGTCCTTGTCAAGAGAGGGTACACAGGCTGAATGATTTAAGTGCAGAAAAGATGTACAGCGAAGGCTGGACGGTTGAAATACTGGGAATTGAAATTTATGACAATGTAAAATAAATTTTCTTACCTTGTAAAATCTTAGGAATCGGAGTACAATACTTTCTATATTTTAAGACAGCTGTACAAAATTCTCCACATTTACGGGGAGACGCCCTCCGGGACTTAGGAAAGGAAGCATAATTGTGAAAAAAACAATGAAAAAAGTACCCTTGATTATTTTGATTCTTCTGGCAGCCTGTATCTATTACTATGTGACCATACCTGCCTTCAATATTCATTCTACCGGCACCTGGATGTTCCTGATCTGCGGCTGGGCCGTGATCGTCCTTCTGTTCTCCTGGCGGAAATTCCGCGTGTCCAAGGGAGGGAAAATTGAATATGAAAAGGAAAAAGGCTTTACGTTTGCGAAGCTGGGCTTTGGAATTCTGGCTCTGCTGGTTCTGATACTGGTTATTGGAAGTCTTTTGTCCTCACCCATTGTCAATGCAAAGAAATACCAGCAGCTGCTGACGGTGGAGAACCGGGAATTTACAGAAGACATTAAGCCGGTGGATTACAATCAGATTCCTCTTCTTGACAAGGCTTCCGCAGAGCTTCTGGGCAACCGGAAGATGGGAACCATGGTGGAATATGTGTCTCAGTTTGAGGTCAGCAGTCTCTACAGCCAGATCAATTACCAGGGAAAGCCGGTGCGTGTGACGCCGCTGGTCTATGCCAGCCCTATCAAATGGCTGACCAATCAGGCGGACGGGATTCCGGCGTATATTATGATTGACATGGCTACCCAGGAGACGGAGTGCGTGAAGCTGACACAGCCCATCCGCTATTCCATGTCGGAATATTTCGGGCGGAATATTTACCGCCATCTGCGTTTCCGTTATCCCACTTATATTTTTGATCAGCTGAGCTTTGAAATTGACGATGAGGGCATTCCTTACTGGATCTGTCCGGTGAAGCAGTTCAATGTGGGCCTGTTCGGCGGCCAGACCATCGGAAAGGTAGTTCTGTGCAATGCCATAACCGGAGAAACCCAGAGTATGGATGTGGCGGATGTGCCGGAGTGGGTGGACCGCGTCTATCCGGCGGATCTGCTGGTACAGCTTTACGATTATCATGGAATTTTGAAAAACGGCTATTTCAACAGTGTTCTGGGACAACGGGACTGTCTGCGCACCACGGACGGTTTTAACTACATTGCCATGGACGACGATGTGTGGGTATACACCGGTGTTACCTCTGTGTCAGGAGATGAGTCCAATGTGGGCTTTGTGCTGATGAACCAGCGGACCATGGAGACCCGGTATTATACCTGTGCCGGAGCAGAAGAGTATTCCGCTATGTCCTCTGCAGAGGGGCAGGTGCAGAATCTGGGGTACCGGGCGGCCTTCCCGCTGCTTTTGAATATCTCCGGGGAGCCCACCTATTTTCTGGCTTTGAAGGACGGAGCGGGCCTGGTGAAGAAATATGCCATGGTGAATATTCAGCGTTACCAGATCGTAGCCATCGGAGACACTGCTGCCGAGTGTGAGAAGGCCTACCGGGCCCTGATGGCGGAAAATCAGATTACAAAGACAGACGAGGACGCCGTCAAAGAACGCGCAGGCATTATCCGCAAAATTACCCCCGGCGTTATTGAGGGGAATACGTACTATTATCTTATGCTGGAAAACTCAGAGGACATCTTTGAGATTAGTCTGGCCGATTTTGTGGGAATCGTCCGCTATGAGCCGGGAGACCGGATTTCCATGCGGTGTCTGGAAGGGATAGACACCTGGGAAGTAATTGAGCTGAAATAAGGAATCAGGTGGAACAGTAAGTTTCTCATAAGACAGAACCGTTCAGTATAGATATTTGAACTGCTGCATTTATGCACAAAAGTAACGCGCCGCAGGGGCAATTTGCTTGACAAACTGCCCCTGCGTGTTTATGATAAAATTTAGTGAAATCAGGCTCAATTCCTGCAGACAGCTGTACAGCATTCAATTTGAGCCGAAAAAGCGAAAGAGGAGTGTAAAAACGATGGCAGTACCTTATAATCACCGAGCAGTAGAAGAGAAGTGGCGGAAGCACTGGGAAGAGCACCCGGTGAATGTAAATGATGAAAAGAGACCAAAATATTATTGTCTGGATATGTTCCCCTATCCATCGGGCAACGGGCTTCATGTGGGACACTGGAGAGGCTATGTCATCAGCGATGTATGGAGCCGTTATAAGCTGATGCAGGGACATTATATCATTCATCCCATGGGCTGGGATGCTTTCGGCCTTCCGGCGGAGAACTATGCCATTAAGATGGGCGTTCATCCGGCCAAATCTACAGCGGAGAATGTGGCGAATATCAAAAAGCAGATCAATGATATCGCAGCCCTCTATGACTGGGATATGGAAGTCAACACTACAGATCCGCAGTTTTACAAGTGGACTCAGTGGATTTTTGTGAAAATGTTCAAGGAAGGACTTGCTTATGAGAAGGAGTTTCCCATTAACTGGTGTCCTTCCTGTAAAACCGGTCTTGCCAATGAGGAAGTGGTGAACGGCGTCTGTGAGCGCTGCGGCACCACCGTGACCAAGAAAAATCTGCGTCAGTGGATGCTGAAGATCACTGCCTATGCAGAGCGTCTTTTGAATGATCTGGATAAGCTGGACTGGCCGGAGAAGGTAAAGAAGATGCAGACGGACTGGATCGGCAAGTCCTACGGTGCAGAGGTAGAGTTTCCGGTAGACGGCCGGGATGAAAAGATTACCGTTTACACCACCCGTCCGGACACCCTCTATGGCGCTACGTTTATGGTGCTGGCTCCGGAGCATGCCCTTGCAAAGGATCTGGCAGTGGATGAGACGCGGCAGGCCGTGGAGGATTATATTTTCCGTTCCTCCATGCGTTCCAATGTGGACCGTGTGCAGGATAAGGAGAAGACCGGCGTTTTCACCGGAAGCTATGCGGTAAATCCCATGAACGGCGCCAGACTTCCCATCTGGCTGTCTGACTATGTACTGGCAGACTATGGTACCGGCGCCATCATGTGCGTGCCGGCCCACGATGACCGCGACTTTGAGTTTGCGAAAAAGTTTGACATCCCCATTATCCAGGTTATTGCCAAGGATGGTGTGGAGATTGAAAATATGACCGAGGCCTACACGGCGGCCAGCGGCACCATGATCAATTCAGGTGACTGGAACGGCAGGGAGTCTGCAGTTTTGAAACAGGAAGCTCCGCAGATGGTGGAGAAAATGGGTGTGGGAAGAAAGACCGTCAATTATAAGCTGCGTGACTGGGTATTTTCCCGCCAGCGTTACTGGGGAGAACCTATTCCGATTATCCACTGCCCGCACTGCGGCAATGTGCCGGTACCGGAGGATCAGCTTCCTTTAACTCTGCCGGATGTGGAGAGCTATCAGCCTACCGGAACCGGGGAATCTCCCCTGGCGGCCATTGACGAATGGGTGAATACCACCTGTCCTGTCTGCGGCGCACCGGCGAAGCGGGAGACCAATACCATGCCCCAGTGGGCAGGATCTTCCTGGTATTTCCTGCGCTATGTGGATAATCATAACAGTGAAGAGCTGGTAAGCAGGGAAAAGGCAGACAAATATCTGCCGGTAGATATGTATATCGGCGGCGTGGAGCACGCGGTGCTTCACCTTCTGTACTCCCGTTTCTATACCAAGTTCCTCCACGACATCGGCGTGGTGGATTTTGACGAGCCCTTTACCAAGCTGTTCAATCAGGGAATGATCACAGGTAAGAACGGCATTAAGATGAGCAAGTCCAAAGGAAATGTGGTATCTCCTGACGATCTGATCCGGGATTACGGCTGTGATGCTCTGCGGATGTATGAGCTCTTTGTTGGACCGCCGGAGCTGGATGCAGAGTGGGATGACCGTGGAATTGATGGCGTTTCCCGTTTCCTGAAGCGGTTCTGGAACCTGGTTCTGGACAACAAGGATAAGCATGCAGAAGAGACCGCCGAGAGCGTGAAGCTGCGCCATAAGATGATCTACGATATCAGTACCCGTCTGGACAGCTTCAGTTTAAATACGGTTATTTCCGGATTTATGGAGTATAATAATAAGATGATTGAGCTTGCGCGGAAAGAAGACGGCATAGACCGGGAGACTCTGGAGGCGGCGATCACCCTTCTGGCGCCCTTTGCACCTCATATTGCGGAAGAGCTCTGGGGACAGATGGGTCATAAGGAGAGTGTCTTTGCCCATGGCTGGCCCTCTGCGGATGAAGAGGCTATGAAGGATGATGAGATCGAGATCGCGGTGCAGGTCAATGGAAAGACCAGGGGTACTGTGATGATTTCCAGCAGTGCGTCCAGGGAGGAGGCCGTTGCAGCCGGAAAGGCCGTGGTGGCGGACCGTCTGGAGGGAACCGTTGTAAAGGAGATTTACGTTCCGGGCAGGATCATCAATATCGTAGTGAAACCGTAAAACAGCAGACCCCGGAATATGTCCCAGAAGGATTTACGGCCGGTATTTAACGGCCGGAAATTCTTCTCCACCAGGGGCAGATAGAGGGGCTGCGGAACTAAAATGGAGAAAATATATTTATGGGTAATGGAAGCTTTCGCGGAGGCGTGCATCCCTTCGATGGAAAAGATATGTCCAAAGATAAGCCGATTACAGAATATTTACCCAAGGGAGATCTGGTCTATCCATTGTCCCAGCACATCGGAGCTCCGGCGAAAGCAGTTGTTTCACCGGGGGATGAGGTGCTGGCGGGGCAGATTCTGGGGGAAGCCACAGGCTTTATATCGGCCAATGTAGTAAGCTCTGCATCGGGAAAGGTGAAAGCCATTGAGCGGCGGATGCTTGCCACGGGCGTCATTTCTGAATCGGTGATTGTGGAAAATGACGGCATGTACCGTCTGGCTCCAGGCCTTGGGACACTTAGAGATCCATCCCAGATGACCAAGGAGGAGATCCGCCTGGCTGTGAAAGAGGCCGGTATCGTGGGACTGGGCGGTGCAGGTTTTCCCACCCATGTGAAGCTGACGCCTAAGGATGACGCGGCCATTGATTATGTGATTGTCAATGGAGCGGAGTGCGAGCCCTATATCACCGGAGACTACCGGCTGATGCTGGAGGAGCCGGAGCGCATTGTGGCGGGACTGAAAGCCATTCTGTGTCTCTTTGAGCGGGCAGAGGGTGTGATTGCCATTGAATCCAACAAGCCGGAAGCCATTGCCCGTATGCGGGAGGCGGCTTCTGGAGCAGACCGCATTAAGGTGCAGGCTCTGAAGACAAAGTATCCCCAGGGAGCAGAGCGGAATCTGGTCTATGCCGTAACAGGCCGCAGATTGAATTCCAGAAAACTGCCTGCAGATCTGGGCTGTATTGTCAGCAATACCGATACGGTTCTTGCCGTCGGCATGGCTGTGTGTGAGCATCTGCCTCTGATGCGCCGGATTGTGACAGTGACGGGAGACGGGATTGCCAATCCTCAGAATTTCCGGGTGAAAACCGGTACGAATCTTGCAGAGCTTGTGGAGGCGGCGGGCGGATTTAAAGGGGAACCGGC
Organism: uncultured Lachnospiraceae bacterium; assembly: GCA_949740535.1. Taxonomy (GTDB): domain Bacteria; phylum Bacillota; class Clostridia; order Lachnospirales; family Lachnospiraceae; genus Laedolimicola. The sequence continues at coordinate 9,326 of CATJHO010000159.1, read as the reverse complement.
CAAGGTCATTGCCGGAGGCCCTATGATGGGAATGGCGCTGACCGTACTGGACATTCCTGTGACAAAGACAACTTCGGCCCTTTTAGCCCTGACGGAGGATGAGGTGGAACGGTTTGCGCCCACGGACTGTATCCGCTGCGGGCGCTGTGTAAAGGCCTGTCCTGCCGGGCTGGTGCCGCAGAAAATGCGGGAGGCCAGTGAGCGCTATCAGTTGGATCTGTTTGAGAAACTTCATGGTATGGAATGCTATGAGTGTGGTTCCTGCACGTTTGCCTGTCCGGCCAGACTTCCCCTGACCCAGGGATTTAAAGAGATGCGGAAGGCTGTGATGGATCGGCGCAGAAAAGCCCAGGCACAAAAACAGGCAGGAGGGAAGTCATGAGAGAATTGTGGAATGTGTCATCCTCCCCTCATGTGCGAAGCCATGAGGGTACAAGTAATTTAATGCTGGATGTGGCGCTTGCGCTTCTTCCGGCAACAGCCTTCGGCGTGTATCGGTTTGGCCTCTATGCCCTATGCCTGATTCTGGTATCCGTGGGTTTTGCCCTGCTGACGGAGTATGTGTTTGAGATATGGACAGGCAGAGAGAATACGCTTATGGATGGAAGCGCTCTGGTGACAGGGCTCCTTCTGGGCTTAAATCTGCCGCCTTATGTACCCCTCTGGATCGCGATGATCGGCAGTATCTTTGCGATCCTGGTGGTAAAGCAGCTGTTTGGCGGGATTGGACAGAATATTATGAATCCGGCTATGGCGGCCAGATGCTTTCTGCTCATTTCCTTTGCAGGCTATATGAATCAATTTCCGGCTTTGGATGGAATGTCCAGCGTGACACCCCTGACGGCTATGCGCAATGGAGAGCCGGTAGATTTGGCAGCTATGTTTACCGGACTGACAAACGGAACCATCGGTGAGATTTCCACGCTGGCAATTCTGGCCGGCGGCTTGTATCTGCTGGTAAAAAAGGTCATTGACTGGGTGATTCCCATCACGTATCTGGGAACCTTTGCTCTGTTTATGCTGCTGTTCAGCGGCCGGGGAATGGATGTTCATTATCTTCTGGCCCAGCTCTGCGGCGGCGGCCTGATGATCGGTGCCTGGTTTATGGCTACAGATTATACCACAAGTCCCATTACAGAAAAGGGGAGATTTGTCTACGGAATTCTGCTGGGGGTTCTCACCGGAATTTATCGATTGTGGGGCGCTTCGGCAGGCGGCGTGTCCTATGCATTGATCTTCTGTAATCTTCTGGTACCGCTGATTGAGCGTATGACCATACCGAAACCATTTGGATGGGAGGGACAGAAAAATGGCTAAGATAAAAGATGCTCTTATATTGACTGCGATTACGCTGATCGCGGGCCTCCTCTTAGGCGGTGTCTATGAGCTGACGAAAGAACCCATTGCCCAGCGTAAGATAGAAGCGAATGCCAAGGCTTATCAGGCGATTCTGCCGGATGCCCAGGAATTCCGCATAGATGAAGCTCTTTCCGGAAAGGTGGCTGTATCGGAAACACTGCTTGGACAGAGCGGCCTTCCCCTTGAGCAGGTAACCATAGACAATGCGGTGTATGCATATGACGCGTCCGGCAGCCTGACAGGCCTGATTGTGGAAGCGACATCCAAGGAAGGCTATGGCGGAGCGGTAAAGGTGGCTGTGGGAATTCAGGAGAACGGTACGGAAAAAGTGGTGGCGGGAATTGACTTTCTGGAGATCAATGAGACCGCCGGGCTTGGCATGAAAGCGGTAGAACCTGCGTTCAAGGATCAGTTTCAAAATAAAAGTGTGGAAAGCTTTGAGCTGACCAAAGACGGGGCAGTGGAGGATTACCAGATAAATGCCATAAGCGGCGCAACCCGTACCTCCAATGCAGTGACCAATGCGGTAAACGGAGCTCTGTATTTCGCAAGAGAATCCGCGTTGAAACAATAAGGAGGGAGAAACATGAATAATTATCTGGAACGCCTGTATAATGGCATTGTAAAAGAAAATCCCACCTTTATTCTGATGCTGGGTATGTGTCCTACGCTGGCAGTTACCACCTCTGCCTTTAACGGTCTGGGCATGGGACTTTCTACCATGGCAGTACTGGTAGTGTCCAATCTGCTGATCTCAGCACTGCGCAGAGTGATTCCTGACAAGGTCCGGATACCGGCTTACATTGTAATTGTGGCTTCTCTGGTAACCATCGTACAGCTGTTGATTCAGGCCTATATCCCGGATCTCTACGACGCGCTTGGGATCTACATTCCCCTGATTGTGGTAAACTGTATTATTCTGGGAAGGGCAGAGGCTTATGCTTCCAAGAACCCGCCTGGGCTGGCTGTTTTTGACGGACTTGGCATGGGCCTTGGATTTTCCATCGCTTTGACCTGTATCGGTTTTTTCCGGGAACTGATTGGAGCGGGGACGGTTCTTTCCGGCACGCCTTTTGCGTACAGTCTGCCAGAGTTTTATGAGCCCGTGTCCATTTTTGTGCTGGCTCCGGGAGCCTTTCTGGTTCTGGCGCTGATTATTGCATTTTTGAATGCCATGAATATCCAGAATAACGGAAAGAAAAAGGTGGAAGGCTGTGACGGTTCCTGCGGAACCTGCGGCAGAGCGGAAACCTGCAGGGATGCAAAGAGTGAGTAAGGGGGGATTGTGATGAAAGAAATGATGTTGATTCTGGTAGGTGCGGCACTGGTCAACAATGTGGTTTTAAGCCAGTTTTTCGGCCTCTGTCCCTTCCTTGGAGTGTCCAAGCAGGTGAAGACAGCTGCGAGTATGGGAGGAGCTGTCATCTTTGTTATTACCATTTCCTCAGCGGCAGCAAGCCTGATTTATGATTTTGTTCTGGTGCGGTTTAAGCTTGAATATCTGCAGACCATTGTTTTTATTCTGGTGATTGCAGCACTGGTTCAGCTGGTGGAAATGTTCTTAAAGAAGACCAGTCCTGGACTCTATCAGGCCCTTGGCGTATATCTCCCGCTGATTACCACAAACTGTGCTGTGCTGGGAGTTGTGCTTCAGAATGTGCAGAAGGAATATACCTATGCCGAAATGGGCTGGAAGGCGCTTCTTGCCAGTGTGGTCAACGGCTTTGGCACAGCGGCCGGTTTTACCATCGCCATTGTGATTATGGCCGGGATCCGGGAGCGCATTGCCTACAATGATATTCCCAGACCTTTTCAGGGAGCGCCCATTGTACTTTTGACAGCCTGTCTGATGGCGATTGCTTTTTTTGGATTTTCAGGTCTGATTTAAAAAGCGTAACTGGGATCGTTTATAAACAGCAGTTCCGGAACATGGCCGGGAAGAATCTGCTGACGGTGTTCTGCGGCCGGGCTTTTTGGGATAGTATGGTCCGGTTTTTGGGGAACTGCAGAACGGAAATAAGAGGATAAACAGATGAATATAATGGGAGTAGTATCAGCGGCATTCGTAATTGGAATCATAGGTCTTCTGGTGGGGTTCCTGCTGGTGGGAGCCGCTGCCAGATTTCATGTAGAGACAGATGAGCGGGAAGAACAGGTCCGTTCTCTTCTGCCTGGCAATAACTGCGGCGGCTGCGGCTATGCCGGCTGTGATGCGCTGGCGGCCGCCATTGCATCCGGGGAAGCGGACACCTCTGCCTGTCCGGTAGGCGGAAACCGGGTAGGGAAAGCCATTGCAAAGATTATGGGGGTAGATGCAGGCAGTTCGGTACGGAAGACTGCTTTTGTCAAATGTGCCGGAACCTGTGACAAGACCCGGAAGAAAAGCAATTATTACGGAGTAAAGGACTGCCGTATGGCGGTGGTTGTTCCGGGCCGGACTTCGAAAAAGTGCACTTACGGCTGTCTGGGGTACGGAACCTGTGTGAAGGTATGCCCCTTTGACGCCATTCATTTGGTGGACGGCATTGCAAAAGTAGATCCGAAAGCCTGCAAAGCCTGCGGAAAGTGTGTTGAGGCCTGTCCCAACAGCCTGATTGAGCTGGTGCCTTACCGTTCCATGTATCGGGTACAGTGTAATTCCAACGACAATGGAAAAGCAGTCCGGGCGGCCTGCGATGCCGGATGCATCGGGTGCAGAGCCTGTGAGCGGGCCTGTGAATATGGAGCCGTCACCGTAGAGAACAACCTGGCCCGGATCGACAGTGAGAAGTGTGTCGGCTGCGGAGCCTGTGCAGAGAAATGTCCCACCAAGGTAATCCGTGTGGAGAGGAACTAAGCCGCTGGGCTGGAAATGGTTCTCATACAGGAGTGTGGATAGGATATTACGGGAAATAGAAAGAGGGAATCAAATGTCTAAAAAAACAGCGGTTTACGGAATGCTGACAGCCCTGGCTTTTCTGTTAAGCTATGTGGAGACGTTGATTCCTTTTTCGTCTGCTGTTCCCGGAATCAAACTGGGGCTGGCAAATCTGGTGGTGCTTACGGCCCTTTACTGTCTGGGATATAAGGGGGCCTTTGTTATTTCCATGGTGCGGATTGTGCTGGCGGGACTGACCTTCTCCAGCCTTTCGGTGATGCTGTACAGTATGTCGGGAGGTCTTTTAAGCTTCTTGTGTATGGCTCTGGCCAGGCGCTTTCGGCTGTTTGGCATAACCGGGGTCAGCGTTCTGGGCGGTGTGGCCCATAACCTGGGCCAGCTTCTTGCGGCTGCCCTTGTTGTGCAGACAGGCAGTCTGCTCTATTATTTTCCGGCCCTTCTGGCTGCCGGAACGATTGCAGGGACCCTGATCGGACTTCTGGGAGGATGGGTAACAGAACGTCTGGAGCCTTTTTTGCAGGCAGGTAAATAAAACCAGTCTTTAGTACAGAAAGGTGGAAAACCTTTGAAAAAACAGGATGGTATCTTAATTATAGCATTTTTGGCCGCTGCAGCTGTTTTCTTTTGGGGATTCCGGCTCTGGAATGGGAAGGCGCCGGAAGAGGTTGTGGTCTACACAGGTGAGGAAGAATACGCGCGCTTTTCTATCCGGGAAGACAGAGAGCTTTTGATTGAGACGGAAAATGGAACGAACCGTCTGGTTTTGAAGAATGGAAAGGCAGATGTGACTGAGGCTTCCTGTCCGGATAAACTCTGCGTGCATCAAAGCGCTGTTTCCCAGACAGGGGAAACCATCGTCTGTATGCCAAACCGGGTCATTGTGGCCATTGAGCAGGCATCCCAGAAGAGTGCCAGACATGAATGAGGCATGGAAAGTATAAAAAAGCTGCAACAGAAAGAAGATGATTTCTATGAAGACATGGAAGGAAAAGCTGGCAGAAGAGATATCAAAAGTGCCTGTATGGGCCCGTCATACCATCTGGAACCGTCTGCAGCTTCTGGCACGGTGGCTGCTTTTTTCCGTGATCACCGGCGGCTGTCTGGGGCTTACAGGGACCTTTTTTGGAAAAAGCGTGGCTTATGTGACAGAGCTTCGGACGGATCATCCCTGGATTTTACTGGGCCTGCCTTTCGGCGGGCTTTTGATTGTGTGGATGTACCGGTGGGAAAGCAGGCAGGAACGAAGCAGTACCAACCGGGTACTGGATGCCATTCATGCGGAGAAGGAGATTCCCTTGAAGACTGCGCCTCTGATCTTCATTTCCACAGTGGTGACGCATCTGTTCGGCGGTTCTGCCGGCAGAGAAGGGGCGGCGCTGCAGCTGGGAGGCAGTATCGGAAATTTTCTTGGCAGATGCTTCCGGATTGATGAGAATGACAAGCGGGTGGTGATTATGTGCGGAATGAGTGCTGCCTTTTCTGCTTTATTTGGGACGCCTATGGCTGCCGCCGTATTTTCCATGGAGGTGGTCAGTGTGGGAATCATGCACTATGCGGCGCTGGTTCCCTGTGTGGTATCTTCGTACATAGCGGGCGCTGTTGCGGCGTCCTTTGGCATGGCAGGAGAACATTTTGTCATTGAGGAAATTCCAGAGCTTACCCTTTTAAGCGGCGGGAAAATTCTGCTCCTGGGTTTCTTATGCGCAGCGGTCAGCATTCTCTTCTGCGTGGTCTTACATAAAACAGAACACTGGTTTCAGAAAAAAATTCCCAATGCCTTCCTGCGGGCCTTTGCGGCAGGATGTCTGATCCTTATACTGACGTTTGCTCTGCAGAGCACAGATTATCTGGGGTCAGGAATGCACATTATTGAGGAGGCGATGGCGGGGAATGTGATCTGGGCCGCCTTTCTGCTTAAGATTCTGTTCACAGCCATTACTCTGGCTGGCGGCTTCAAGGGCGGCGAGATTGTACCTACCTTCTTTGTGGGAGCAACCTTTGGCTGTCTTGCAGGAGAAATGCTTCAGATTTCTCCTTCCCTGGCAGCGGCCTGTGGTATGACAGCCGTATTCTGCGGTGTGACTAACAGCCCGATTTCTTCTCTGCTCATCGGACTGGAGATGTTTGGCTTTGAAGGGGCACCTTACCTCTTTCTCTCCCTGGCGGTCAGCTATATGCAGTCCGGTTATTACGGCCTCTACCACAGCCAGCGGATCGTGTACTCTAAGGTGAAGACAGAGTATATCAATCAGAATACGAAGGAGTAGAGGGAATTGCCCGCCAGAAAAAAGAAATGCAGGGTGAAAGCAGTGCAGTGAGAGGAACGAGAAAAATTAAGAAGCCAAAAAGGACAGCTGCAGAATCACCTGTATTCTGCAGCCGTCCCTCTGATGTTTTTCGTCCATTGTAAATGGGCGTTTTGTGCTGGTTATTTCATAAAGCTTTTGGCAAGCTGGACCATCTGTTCCATCCGGGCAACCTCTTCAGGAGATTTCCCCTCTTTCAGGGTCTCAAAGATCTGATTGAAATCATCCTGAGAGATCTGCTGGTTGGAATTTTTGGCGGCATTCATGATTTTTTGAAAATCGTTTGGATTCATGGTTTCACTCCCTTCGGGCATGGGTGGCGGGGAAAAAACCTCCGGATTCGGCATATCGACCATTTTTGATATCATATCAGCCATATTCGACATGTCAGGCCCCCCTGGCATATCACCCATCATATTTGAATACTGCATATAGGCAGTCATGATTTCCATAATCCGGATAATTGAATCAATTTTCTGATTCAATTCATTGCATTTTTTCTGTACATCATGAAGAACTTTATAGCCATCTTCCGTGAAATTCATATAGTTTCCCCCTCTTCTTATTTAATATATGTACGATCAGGAAAAAAATGAATATGATATAAAAGAAATTCTTTTGGAAAGATGTAAAAAGGGAGTGGAGGCTTTTATGGGGCATTTGATCCTAGATGACACGACGATTTATGAAATTGATGAGGAATGTATGCGGAGGAAGGAACAGCAGGAGAAAGCAGGAAACACAAGGGAAGCAGATAAAAGAAACCAGTCTGCAGACGCTGAGACATCCCAGATATCCCGAAGAACCTATCAGTAAATGAATTGAAAGAAAAGGCCGGCTCCGCAGAGCCAGCCTTTTCTGGAAAGCTGATTAGCAGCCACATCCATTGTTTCCGCCGCAGAAGCCGCCATTGCCGCCACAGCAGAACAGAAGCAGGATAATCCACAGACAGCTGTTGTCACCACATCCGCCGTTGCCGCCAAAGAAGCCGTTGTTTCCGCCGCATCCGCCGCAGCAGGAGAGCAGCAAAAGGATCCAGATCCAGGAACAGCAGTTGTTGCTGCTGGTCATTTCGTTACATCCACATCCACAGTTTGTAGCAGTCAAATCACTCATGAGAAATCCTCCAAAAATAATTATTTACAATCCCATACTATGTGGAAGTAAGGAATGTGTGAATTTGCAGCAAAAAGTTTTAATGAAATGTTTCATATCATAGAAATCAAATAGACAGAACAGGAGAAGATTTGCTTGTACAAACCGCGTATTTATGAGAAAATGATTGTAATATCCTTTTTCAACAGGGGAATCCTATAAAAATGAAAGGGCTGTGCTTTGCCGGCAGAAAGAGAGAATAAAAGCTGGTGAATCATAGTAAGAGGAATAAAAAATGCCTGCAACCTATGCGCACTATCAATTTGGAAAATTGGTTTATAAGGCTCTGCCAAAGGAAATAAAGCCGATTATCAAAGAAAATAAGGCCGCTTACCTTCTGGGCCTCCATGGTCCGGATCTGATTTTTTACTACCGGCCGGTATGGAAGAATCCAGTCAATCAGCTGGGTGTGCGGATGCACGATGAGACGGCCGTTGAATTCTTTGAGAAGGGACGGAAGAATTATCAGGAACATCCCAGTAACGTGCTCCTGTCCTATCTGTGCGGATTTCTCTGCCATTTTATGCTGGACAGTGAGTGCCATTCCTATATTAACAGCTATATGAAAAAGTACGGTTTAGGTCATCTGACAATAGAAACGGACTTTGATCGATTTCTTATCGAAGAGGACGGAAAGGATCCGGTACGGCTGAACTGTACAGCCCATCTGCTTCAGGATTACCGGACCGAGGAGGCAGCTGCATCTATGTTCGACGGACTGACCGTCCGCCAGATTGATCAGTCTATCCAGGGATTCCGCCGCTGTATCCGGTTTTTTCAGTGCCGGACCAGATTAAAAAGACTGTTTCTGCGGGGATTGTCGAGGATCGCAGGCCAGGATAAGCAGGTGGGCGGCCTGATCATGGACGGGATTCCCAATCCGGCCTGTGATATGAGCCGGATCCATCTGCGGGAGCGCATGTATGCCGCTGTTGAACCGACGGTGGAAGTGATCGAAGAGTATGTTTACGGAATTGCCACAGGAGAAGCCTTAAGCCGGAGGCTTGCCAGGGATTATCAATAACGGACAGGAAGAAGGATTGTATGGATAAACTGACTAAACTGGAGAAAAAGTGGATTCTCTATGATGTGGGCAATTCGGCTTTTGTGCTTTTGGCCGCCACGCTCATTCCTATTTATTATAAAAATATAGCGGAGGCAAGCGGAATCAGTCCGGCAGATTCCACAGCTTATTTCAGCTATGCAACTTCTGTGGTAACAATCATTGTGGCAGTTCTGGGGCCGGTTCTTGGAACCCTGGCGGACACAAAGGGATTTAAAAAACCAGTCTTTACTTTTTTTGTCATGATGGGAGTCATTGGATGCGCCGGTCTTGCAGTACCGAAAACCTGGCTTGTGTTTCTGGCAGTCTATGTGCTGGCCAAGGTGGGATTAAATGCCAGCCTTGTCTTTTATGACGCTATGCTGGGAGATGTAACGACAGATGAGCGTATGGACGTGGTCTCTGCCCATGGGTATGCCTGGGGCTATATTGGAAGCTGCATTCCTTTCATCTTAAGCCTTGTTTTTGTGCTCTGTTCTGATACCATAGGCATCAGCGCAGCGGCGGCCATGGCCATTGCATTTCTTCTGAATGCGGCCTGGTGGCTGCTGGTGACTCTGCCCCT
>CATJHO010000158.1 GCA_949740535.1 uncultured Lachnospiraceae bacterium | reverse complement strand
TGGGGACAAGGAAAATCTTCACCTGTCCCATGTGAATCTGGAAATCCGCTCCGGCGAGACCGTCGGAATCTTAGGCGGAACCGGAAGCGCCAAGTCCACTCTGGTGCAGCTCATTCCCAGGCTCTACGATGTGACAAGCGGAAGTGTAAAGGTAGGCGGCCAGGATGTACGGGAGTACAATCTGGAGGCACTGCGGAACGAGGTATCCATGGTGCTTCAGAAAAATGTACTGTTTTCCGGCACTATCAAGGAAAATCTGCGCTGGGGCGATAAGGAGGCATCGGATGAAGAGCTGATCCGTGTCTGTCAACTGGCCTGTGCGGATGAGTTTATTGCCAAATTCCCCAAGCAGTACGACACTTACATTGAGCAGGGGGGGACCAACGTATCCGGCGGCCAGAAGCAGCGCCTCTGCATTGCCAGGGCCTTGCTGAAAAAACCAAAAGTATTGATTCTGGATGATTCCACCAGTGCGGTAGACACGCACACCGACGCTATGATCCGCAAGGCATTCAGGGAGGAAATTCCCGAAACCACCAAGCTGATCATCGCCCAGCGTGTATCCTCCGTACAGGACGCGGATAAAATTATCGTGTTAAATGACGGACAGATTGACGGTATCGGGACCCATGAGGAACTGATGGAGAGCAGCGCCATTTACCGTGAGGTATACGAATCGCAGCAGAAGGGAGGAGACACGGATGAGCAGTAATCAGGCAAGAGGTCCCAAAGGTCCTATGGGACATGGAAAAGGAATGAAAAAAGGCCCCAAGGCCAAGAATCCAGGGCGCACCCTGAAGCGTCTCTTTGATCTGGTGGTAAAGGCATATCCTGTCCACTGTATCTTTGTGGTTGTGGGAATTGTGGTGGGCGTGCTGGCCAATGTGCGGGGAAATCTGTTTCTGCAGACCTTGATTGACGGCTATATTACGCCGATGATTGGCGCGGATGCACCGGATTTTACGCCGCTTTTAAAGGCTTTGGCTATGATGGCTCTTATTTATCTGACGGGAGCGGCATCTACCTACGTCTACAACCGTCTGATGATCACCGTGGCCCAGGGAAGTCTTACAAGAATCCGAGATGAGCTTTTTGCCCATATGGAAACCTTGTCCATCCCTTATTTTGACACACATTCCCACGGGGACATTATGAGTATTTACACCAATGACACAGATACCCTGCGGCAGCTGATCAGCCAGAGTATTCCTCAGCTTTTATCCTCTGGCATCACCATTGTCAGTGTATTTATTTCTATGGTGAGCCTAAGCCCTCACCTGACCCTTCTGGTTGTGGTGATGATTGTCATTATGACCCAGGTGATCAAGCACATCGGCGGAAAGTCCGGCACTTACTTTGTGGCTCAGCAGAAGGATCTGGGAGCGGTCAACGGCTATATTGAGGAAATGATGGAGGGGCAGAAGGTAGTAAAGGTATTCTGCCACGAGGAGGAAGCCAGGCGGAAGTTTAAGGAGCTTAATGATCAGCTGTTTGAAAGCGCAAGCAATGCCAATATTTACGCCAGTGTTTTAATGCCTGTTATGGCAAATATTGGAAATATCAGCTATGTGCTGACGACTATGGTTGGCGCGCTTCTGGCAATCGGCGGCGTGGGCGGTCTGACGCTGGGCGGTCTGGCATCGTTCTTACAGCTGAACCGGAGCTTTACCCAGCCGATTACCCAGGTGGCCCAGCAGTTTAACTCGATAATTATGGCCCTGGCCGGTGCGGAGCGTATTTTTGAGCTGATGGATGAACCTTCTGAACAGGACAACGGCTATGTGACTCTGGTCAATGCCCGGTATGAGAACGGACAGCTGGTGGAGGTTCCGGAGCGGACCGGCGTGTGGGCCTGGAAGCATCCCCATCACGATGGGACCCTGACCTATACAGAGGTAAAAGGCGATGTGGTGATGGATGGAGTGGACTTTGGATACACAGAGGAGAAACTGGTTCTGCATGATATCAAGCTCTTTGCAAAGCCTGGTCAGAAGGTTGCCTTTGTGGGAGCTACCGGAGCAGGAAAAACAACGATTACCAATCTGATTAACCGGTTTTACGATATTCAGGACGGAAAGATCCGCTATGACGGAATCAATATCAATAAAATCCGCAAGTCGGATCTGCGGCGCTCCCTGGGCATGGTCCTTCAGGACAGCCATCTGTTTACAGGAACAGTGGCAGACAATATCCGCTATGGAAAGCTGGATGCCACAGACACAGAGGTGAAGGGGGCAGCTATGCTGGCCGGGGCGGATACCTTTATCCGCCATCTGCCCCAGGGCTACGATACGATGCTTTCCGGGGATGGATCCAATCTGTCCCAGGGACAGCGGCAGCTTCTGACCATTGCGCGGGCGGCCATAGCGGATCCGCCGGTGCTGATATTGGATGAAGCAACCTCCAGCATTGACACCCGGACGGAGGTTATTGTGCAGAGAGGAATGGACAGTCTCATGACAGGCAGAACGGTATTTGTCATTGCCCACAGGCTTTCTACGGTTCAGAATTCCGATGTGATTATGGTGCTGGAGCAGGGCCGGATCATTGAACGAGGAAATCATGAGGATCTGATTGAACAAAAAGGAAAATATTTCCAGCTCTATACAGGCGCCTTTGAATTATCTTAAATAATGAAAAAACATTTTCCGGCATTTTTGAATAAAAGAAGTTCAAGCAGCTCATAATGATAGCAAAGAGCATGAAAGGAGACTTTTATTATGAAAATGTTCAGAAAATACACAGCAGGAGCACTGCTTCTGGTACTGATTCTGGCAGTGTCTGCATGTGGAAATTCCGACAACAATGTAACAGATACGCCGGATAACAATACTACCAATGAGGGAACTACCAACGATACCAACGGAACCAATGGCGGAACGACTAACGGAACAACCAATGGAACAACCAATGACGCTGACACCAATGGAGCCGCCACAGATGGTACAGATGGTGACGGCGTGGTGGATGATCTGGGCGATGACATTGTGGACGGTGTGGACGACGCAGTCAATGGTGCGGAGGACCTGGTAGATGATGCGACCGGAAACGGGAATACAACGACCAATAACGGTACCAATGGAACTACGGCCAATCCGTAATCAGGTTTGAAATGGTCTGTATTTCTGGCGGAAGGCCTTTGGGCTTTCCGCCAGATGTATTTTTGGCAGAATACATAAAAGCCTGGTTGCAGGCCTTTGCGAAATGAGGTATACTATCGTAAATGGCAGAAAATGCATATAGTTTTTGCTTATAATCATAGAAATACAGAGGGGACAGAGATATGAATTTTATTACAGTAAAAGAATTGTATAAGAACCGTGAAGCATACCTGGACAAAACCATTGAGGCTGTGGGCTGGGTGAGAAGCAACCGGGGGTCTAAGGCCTTTGGATTTTTAGTGCTCAATGACGGGACTTATTTTAATACACTGCAGGTGGTGTACCATGATACCATGGAGAATTTTGCGGAGATTTCCAAGCTGAATGTGGGAGCGGCAGTGATTGTGAAAGGAAAGCTGGTGGCTACACCGGAAGCCAAGCAGCCCTTTGAGATTCAGGCAGATACCGTGGAAGTGGAAGGAGATTCCGCGCCGGATTATCCGCTTCAGAAAAAGCGCCACTCCTTTGAGTATCTGCGTACGATTTCACATCTGCGTCCCAGAACCAACACCTTTCAGGCGGTATTCCGGGTGCGGTCGCTCACTGCCTATGCGATTCACCGGTTCTTCCAGGAGCAGGGCTTTGTGTATGTGCATACACCGCTGATTACAGGCAGTGACTGTGAGGGAGCCGGAGAGATGTTCCGGGTAACCACGCTTGACCCGCAGAATCCGCCTCTGACGGATGAAGGGGCCGTGGATTACAGCCGGGATTTCTTTGGGAAGGAGACGAATCTGACAGTGAGCGGCCAGCTCAACGGGGAGACCTATGCCTGTGCTTTCCGGAATATTTATACCTTTGGCCCTACGTTCAGGGCGGAGAATTCCAATACTACCCGGCATGCAGCGGAGTTCTGGATGATTGAGCCGGAGATGGCGTTTGCGGATCTGAACGATAATATGGAGACGGCAGAGGCCATGCTGAAGTATGTGATTCAGTATGTGATGGATGAGGCTGAGGAGGAAATGAATTTCTTCAATCAGTTTGTGGATAAGGGGCTTCTGGACCGGCTGAAGGGCGTGCTGGATTCGGAGTTCGGCCATGTGACCTATACGGAGGCCATTGAGATTCTGGAAAAGAATAATGACAAGTTTGATTACAAGGTGAGCTGGGGCTGTGATCTGCAGACAGAGCATGAGCGGTATCTGACGGAAGAGGTATTTAAGCGGCCGGTCTTTGTGACGGATTATCCCAAAGAGATCAAGGCCTTCTATATGAAGCAGAACGAGGACGGGAAGACGGTAGCGGCGATGGACTGCCTGGTTCCGGGAATTGGCGAGATCATTGGGGGAAGTCAGAGAGAGGACGACTATGAGAAGCTGGCGGCCAGAATGCGGGAGCTGGGCCTTAAAGAAGAAGATTACGGATTTTATCTGGATCTGAGAAAGTATGGCTCCGTGAGGCATGCAGGCTTTGGGCTTGGATTTGAGCGGTGCGTGATGTATCTGACGGGAATGGCGAATATCCGGGATGTGATTCCCTTCCCGCGGACTGTGAATAACTGTGAGCTGTAAGAATGTGAGAAACTGCGGCAGAGGAAATCTGCAGCAGTTTCTCTTTTGCTATGGATTTATGAGAGATTAATTAAAAAAAGAGTTTCTTAAATTCAGTTTCCGCCCTTAGCGGGTGCATGGTTCTATTATTCCTGTTTTTCAAAAATCCCTATCATTGGTGTTTTTTTTGTTTTTGTTAAGTGCGTTATTGGAATAAAATTTGTGATGAGTTTTATTGTGTTTTTATAAGAACAGAAAGCGTTTATGGAATAATTTGCAGAAAAATGTATTAAAACAAGGAAAAATGGCAAAATGCACAAAAAGGAGACATAAATTTAGTGCAACATTTCGAAACAATCTGGGTTGACTTAAAAACATTTATAGTGCTAAAATAAAAACACAAAAAGCAAAAAAGCAGGAGGACGGTGTTTTTTTATGAAGGAAAAAAAGGGACGGTTTCAGTTTGGACAGATGGGCGGTCTGATTATTCTTGCTGTGTTTATCACTGCATTTTTCGGCATTGCTACAAAGGGAGTACTGCTCAGTTCACAAAATATCAGTAATATACTCGTCTCCGCCTCACTAAATGGGGTGATTGGAATTGGCATGACATTTGTGCTGATCACAGGCGGTATCGACTTATCCGTGACAGGAAATATTATTATGACGTCACTGTTTCTTGGCAGCATGATGCTTTTGGGCGTACCGTGGTTTCTGTGTCTGCTTATGGCATTGGTTATTGGTTCTATGGTAGGTCTGGTCAATGGTATTTCTATCGGAAGATTCGGCATGGTGGCTTTTGTTGTGACTATGGCAATGAACAATATCACAAGTGGTATTGGAAAACTGTACACAAACGGTCTGACTCAGTATGGATTTCCTAAAATTCATGAAATAATCTGTGGCTCTTTGTTTGGTGTGATTCCAGGGCCGGTTCTTTTGATGGCCGTTGTGGCAGTGCTTGCTTTTATAATTTTGAAATATACGGATTATGGACGCCAGCTCTATGCAGTCGGCGGCAATCCTAAGGCAGCCTGGATGTCAGGGATTAACAACCGCAGAATCATTATGACTGCATATGTGATTTCCGGCTTCCTTTGCGGACTTGGCGCAGTATTGATGACATCGAAGCTTATGAGTGCTTCCTCAAGTATGGTGACAGCCACAGAAATGGATGCAATTGCGGCTGCAGTTCTTGGCGGTACCAGTCTGGCAGGAGGCGTAGGAACTGTGGGCGGCACGATTATCGGAGCAATCACCATTGCAATGATTACAAATGGCCTGAATTTGATGGGGGTATCACCCTTTGCGCAGCAGATAGTTAAAGGAGTCATCATTTTTGCAGTCGTAGCAATTGATTCCTTCCAGAAATCCAGAAGGTCAGCGGAATAACAGACAGCACCTTTATTTATGTTACTGACTGCTTGTATGACAGCGGCAGTGAAAGTATAAAACAAAAAAAGAAAGGCAGGAAAAAGATTATGAGAAAGAGGATACTATTGGCAGCAGGTTTGATGATTGCCGCTATGCTGACTGGCTGTTCCACGGGAGCATCGAATACCCCACAGGAACCAGCAGAGGCACAGGTGGAGGCTGTGGAGGAAGAAAATGGTCAAGAAAGCAAAGACGTATCAGGAGAGCCTGTAGCAGCATCAAAGCTGCTGGAAGGGAAAAAAGTTATTTACATAAACAGCAATGTAAATGATGACTGGAATGTTATTTCTACGAAATACCTGGAAGCGCTTGTAAAGGGAGCCGGCGGTGAATGCATCATTTATAATGCAGAAGGCGATTCTGCAAAACAGGCACAGATGGTGGACGATTCGATTGCAGCAAAGCCAGATGTTCTTGTTGTAAAACCGATTGACCAGGCAGCGATTGTTCCGGCATTACAGCGTTTAAACGAGGCAGGGATTCCGATTATTACACTGGACATGGGGATTTTTAAAGATGCGGATGTAAATATCCTTTGTGCAATTCAGACGGATCAGGAGTCTCTGGGAGCAATCAATGCGCAGTATATTGTTGATAAAGCAAAGGAAACTGGAAAAAAGGCCAAAATTGTAACTGTACTTGGCGATATGTCTTCAGACCTGGCACAGATGAGGCAGAGAGGATTTAATGAAGTGATTGAGGCAAATGCGGAGTATGCGGAAGTTCTGGCAGAAACTGAATCAAAATGGGATCCGTCGCAGGCATACACGGCAGTAAAAGATATGATGACAGCCCATCCGGAGGCAGACACAGTATTCTGCTGTGCAGACGGCATGGGAATTGGAGCACTGCAGGCTTTAAATGACATGGGAAAACAGATTCCGGCAGGGGAGGAAGGACATATTACATTTGTTTCTATTGACTGCGATCCCAATGGATGTAAAGGAATTGAGAATGGCTTTATTGATCAGGAGGCAGAGCATAACGCAGCACTGCATTCGGATATTGCATTCAAAATGATTGTTGACTATGTAAATGGTTATGAGCTTCCCGAACACGTATTTTTCCAGACAACTGCAAGAAATATAGAGAACGTAGCGGATGCATGGGGAAATCTGGATGTAAAGAACGTATCTGGATGGGGCTGGATGGAGCAGGATGCTTATGTGATGCAGACTGCATATACAGAATAACTGTTTTTCAATCAAAGAAATAAATACCGTGTGCCCGCTTTTGAGGGCACATGGTATACGGGAATGGGTGGAACGAATATGGCAGAATCGGTACTGGAAGCAAGAGATATCTATAAGAGCTTTGGAAGCAACAATGTTTTGGAGGGGGTCTCAGTACGGTTTTATGAGGGCAGGGTACAGGCTCTTCTTGGAGTAAACGGTGCAGGAAAGTCGACATTAGTAAAGATTCTTCAGGGCGTTTACCAGGCAGATAAGGGAGACATTCTGCTGAATGGAGAAAAAATTGTCTACAGCGGACCGGCAGACGCGCTGAAACGGGGAATTTCCATGGTGTTTCAGGAATTAAATATGTTTGGTGAGATGTCGGTCACAGAAAACATCATTGGGAGCCATCGGATAAAGACTCATGGAATGATTAACTGGAAAGCATGCAGACAATCGGTCCGCGCACATCTTGATGAACTGGGGATTTCGATTGATGAAACAGTACAGGTAAAGGAGCTTTCGCTGGCGGATCAGCAGCTTGTGGAGATTGCCAGATGTGTCTATGAGAAACCTAAAATATTATTTTTGGATGAACCTTCGTCAAGCCTTTCAAAAGCAGAGGAAGAGATTTTATACCGTTTAATCCGAAGACTTAAGGAGACAGGAATTTGTGTTGTATTGATTACACATAAGATGGAAGAGGTCTTTGAACTCTGCGATCAGCTTTCTGTACTTCGGGATGGACGCGTAACAGCTTCTGGAGATGTGGCGGAATTTGATGTGGATCGGATTACCGGAGATATGTTAGGAAAGACGGTGGATATCTTCAAACGTTCCAGTGTGACGAATGGAAATTATGACAAAGTACTGATGGAAGTACAAAAACTGGGCATCCCAAGAAAATTTGAAGATATATCATTCAAACTGTATGAAGGAGAAATCCTGGCTTTTGCAGGTTTGGTCGGATCCGGAAAAAGTGAATTAGCAAGAGCTCTTTTTGGGGTAAATGGAGTGAAATACACGGGAAAGATTCTAGTGGATGGAAAACCATATGCACCGTCGGCGCCGTATGATGCCTCGGCTCAGGGAATCGGTTATGTTCCGATTTCCCGTAAGGAAGAGGGGATCTTTACAAATTTTGAAGCAAAGAGCAATATCAGTTCGGCAATGCTGGCAAAACTGGGATTTTTTATAGATCGAAAGAAGGAAGACGACATAACCGGACGCATGATGGAAGAATTTAATGTGCGCCCTCGAAATCTGCATCAAAATATTGTAAATTTCAGCGGAGGCAATCAGCAGAAAATTGTGCTTTCCAGATGGATTGCTGCAGATAAAAGAATTGTTCTGCTGGATGAACCTACGCGCGGTGTGGATGTAGGAGCAAAGCAGGAAATCTATGATAATTTAAGAAGGCTTGCCTCAGAGGGGATTGGTATTATCATTTTTTCATCGGAGACCAATGAGCTTTTGAGTTCTTCGGATCGGATTATTATAATGCGTGAGGGGAAGATGGTAAAAGAGCTTGTCACGGCAGAAACCACATCCGAAGAGATTTTGATGTATTCTATTGCTGGAAAAGAGGCAGTGAAGGAGGTATAATATGGCATTTGATTTTGATTATTTCAGCCCTACGAAGGTGGTATTTGGACGTGGGGCGGAGAAACGTATCGGAGAGCTTATCCGGGAATTCGGCGGAAGCCGTGTATTAATTCATTATGGCGGAAAGAGCGCGGTAAAGTCTGGACTGATAGACAGGATAAAGGAAGCACTGGATAAGGACGGCATTGGACATGCAGAGCTTGGCGGTGTTGTTCCTAATCCGCGCCTTTCACTGGTTTATGAAGGAATTAATTTATGCAGGGAAAAGAATATTGATTTTATTCTTGCCGTTGGAGGCGGAAGTGTCATTGACTCATCCAAAGCAATTGGCTACGGTCTGGCCAATGAGGGTGATGTGTGGGATTTGTTCCGGCATGTGAAAGAGGCAGAAGGATGCTGTCCGGTGGGGGTAGTCTTGACAATTGCGGCGGCAGGAAGTGAGACCAGTGACAGCTGTGTGATTACCAAAGAAGACGAAAACAGAAAGCGTGCCTATGGAAGCAATCTGTCAAGGCCAAAGTTTGCGGTTATGAATCCGGAACTTACAATGACGCTGCCGGACTACCAGACACAGGCAGGGTGTGCGGATATTATGATGCATACAATGGAACGTTATTTTACTTCCGGCGGAAATATGGAACTGACGGACGCCATATCGGAAGGATTACTACGCGTTGTAATGAAAAATGCGGAGATTCTGCATAACGATCCGATGAATTATGATGCGCGGGCAGAGATTATGTGGGCTGGCAGCCTTTCCCACAATACTCTGACCGGTTGTGGAAATGATGGCGGAGATTTTTCCAGCCACATGATGGAGCATGAGATGGGCGGTATGTTTGATGTCACACATGGTGCGGGATTGACAGCAATCTGGCCCAGCTGGGCACGTTATTGCATGGACAGCTGCCTGGAACGTTTTGTGAAATTTGCCCAAAATGTAATGGGCGTGTCCGAAATAGGAAGCGATCGCGAGACTGCCGAGCAAGGTATCCGCAGAATGGAGGAATTTTACCATCGTATCGGGATGCCTGTCAATATGACAGAGCTTGGTATCGCGCCGACGGATGAGCAGATTCAGGTAATGGCGGAAGAGACAATTAAAGCTGCCGGCGGCAGTCAGGGATCGGCAAAGGTTCTGAATACTGAAGATATCATAAAAATATATCATATGGCAAAATAAGGCGAAAAGTACAGAAAACAGATTGACAAGACGGGTTAAACAAATCTATGATAATAATAGTGTAAATTTGTTTGGCCCGTCTGCTGTTGTTTCAGCCGGAATTGGGCAGAATGCGGGGAGCAAAATGTTCTTATATCAGAGAATATACGCAAAATTAAAAGAAGATATTCTGCAGGGAGTATATGCAGCAGAGACTTTTCTGCCGCCAGAAAATTCTATGGCAGAGAAATATGGGGTGGATCGGACAACCGTCAGAAAAGCGATTGAATTATTGATTGCGGAACACATGGTAGAACGGCATGTGGCAAAAGGAACTTTTGTGATCTATGGAACAGAACAGGCTAGAGAAAAAGAGGCGTTGAATATAGATTCCAGCGGCGAAATAGAAAAGAAGATGATCGCTTTTCTTCTTCCTAAAAGCGGATACCAAAATGACCGCATCACAGTGCCGTTTTATTCCCAGCTTTTTTATGAGACTGAGAAACGCAGTAAGCACCTGGGATTTACAGTTGTCTATTCCACATTGGATGAGACGGATGACATTATGAGCGTACTTGGGCAGCGACTGGAAAATCTTGCCGGAATTATTTTTGTCTCCAATATTGCAGAAAAGCACATTGACAGCGCTCTGCTTTTAAAGCTGCCAGTCGTGCTGATAAATGGTTATTCAGAAAAGATCCCCTCAATTACATCGGATGATTTTACTGGTGCTTATAAGGCGTGTGAGCATCTTATCGAATGTGGGCATCGGAAGATTGGTGTCTTAAATGGAGTCAGCCAGTACGCCAGTGCCAGCAGCCGGCTGAATGGCGTAGTGCGCTGTCTGCAGGATCATGATCTGAAACTGGAATCAGACTTTTTGATTTCCAATAATGGGTGGGAGCATGAAGACGGCTATGAGGCGATGCATACTTTTTTGAGCGGGCGGACGGAGTTTCCCACAGCGTTTATCTGTTTTAATGACCGTCTTGCCAGCGGAGCACTGGAGGCAGTTTATCAGAGCGGCTTAAAAGTTCCAGAAGATATCAGCATGGTTGGGTATGATAATTCGGATATCTGTAATTATCTTTATCCAAAGCTGTCTTCCATTGAAAACCACATACCTGCAATTGCAGAGCATGCAATTGCAGCATTATATTATCAGATTGCATCTGGATATATGAGTCCTGCCAGGATTCTGATTCCGGTGAAGTATGTGGAACGAGACAGCGTGCGCTTACTGCCAATAAAAAAACATTGCACATAAAATATTGTCTGGGTATAATGCTGGAAAGGGGATAGAGATTCTATCAGGAAGGCTCGGTCTATATAAATGAGAGAACTTAGATTTTTGCTGGACAACCAATGGGTGTCTTCTTCAGAGAACAGGCATTTTACCGTGTATAATCCTGCAAATGGACAAAAAGCTGCATTTGTGGCGGATGCGGCAGTGTCTGATGTAGAAGCAGCAGTGGACGCGGCCTGCAGGGCATCTGCAGCATGGGCGGCACGGCCGGTTCAGGAGCGTTGTGCGTTTCTTTTAAAAGCGGCGGAATTACTGGAACACAGACTTTCGGAGGTGGCAGCTGCAGAGACTGAGGAAACGGGTAAGCCGCTTTATGAAAGTGAACAGATTGATCTTCCTCTATCAATTCAGGCATTTACTTATTACGGGGAGATAGCGCCTAAAATCCTGGCGGAACGGCGTGAGATTGATCTGGGTGATCCGGATTTTGCAGATTACGTCACATATGAGCCTTACGGTGTAGCTGCAATAATTGCACCATGGAATTTTCCTCTGCATCTCTTGACGAGAGATATGTGTCCGGCGCTGGCAGCCGGAAATACGGTTGTGGTAAAGCCTTCTTCAAAGACACCGGTGACAGCGGCGCTTCTTGGAGAGATTATCCTGGAGGCAGGATTTCCCCAGGGTGTAGTCAATATCATTTATGGCTCTGGGGAATCGGCTGGAGAAGCGCTGGTGCGGGCAGCCAATGTAGATGTGGTAGCTTTTACCGGTTCGGAAGAGGCTGGCAGACGCATTATGCGTGCCAGTTCTGAATCTGCAGTTATCAAAAAAATTATTTTGGAACTGGGCGGCAAAGGAGCAATCTGTGTTGATGAGGATGCGGATTTGGAAGGGGCAGTCAGCTCAGCTGTTTATGGTGTCTGTATGAATCAGGGAGAGGTGTGCTGTGCCTCGTCGCGCTGTTATGTCCATGAGAAAATCTATGATGAATTTGTGGAAAAAGCATCCAGGAAAATGCAGTCGCTTCAGATAGGAGCTCCGTTTGAATATGGAACGGATATAGGCAGTCTGATTGATGAAGAACATCTTAAGCGGGTGGATGGATATGTCCAAAGAGCTGTCAGAGACGGTGCGGTTATAGTGACAGGCGGCAGACGCTGTACAAAAGGAGCGTGTGTTTTCGGCAGTTTTTATGAGCCGACAATTCTTACAGGCGTTACAGATGAGATGGAATGTATGCAGAAAGAGATTTTTGGCCCGGTGCTTTTAGCAGTGAAAGTACGAAACATAGAAGAAGCTGTAATACGTGCAAATCGATCGGGATATGGGCTTGGAGCGGCAGTCTGGAGTGAGGAGCTGCAGGTGCTTGAAAAGGCAGCCCATGCACTGCACGCAGGAACAGTCTGGCAGAATCATAATATTACATCCAAGCTGGAAGCGCCATACGGAGGAATCCGCAATTCCGGATTTGGACGCCAGAACAGTGTGCAGGGACTGTTGGAATATGTGTATGTAAAGAATACGATGCGTTATAGGAGAAAACCATATTTTGATTTTTACCGCGATAAAGGAAAATAAGCTTTAAAGGGGAGAAACAGCCCTCGCGCCTGCAGAATTGCTCGTTTCAGAGGCGGCTGTATCAAAAAGCCGCTTTGGCCTGACGAATATCCCCACCAGGCGGATTGTTATTTTTTATCGTGTATGCTATACTGACACCGGGCAGATTTTAGAGAAAAGCAGGTGAAAGAAAATGAGCGAAAAGCACACCCATACCCATCAGAATACCAAGGCAGTCTTGAACCGCCTTTCCAGGGCTGTGGGGCATATGGAGTCTGTAAAGCGCATGGTGGAAGAAGGCAGGGACTGCAGTGAAGTTCTGGTGCAGCTTTCCGCCGTGAAGGCAGCCATCAACAATACGGCGAAGGTGATTTTAAAGGATCACATTGAGCACTGTCTGGTGGATGCGGTGGAATGTGGAGATCATGAGGCAGTTGCGGAACTGACGGCGGCGATTGATCGGTTTATAAAGTAGATAGAATGAATAAAAAAGCAGGACTGCTGGAAAGCAGACCGGCAGACTTATCGGATATCCCGATTGTACGGACCGTGCAGACACGGACATCTGAAAAGTCTGCCGGTCTGTTTTTATGCCATTTTTGAGCGCGTCTGCCAGAAGAAGGGATTTGTAAGGGATTCAGTCTTACGGCAAGATGAACAAAAAGAGGCGCTTATTTTTGTCTATTATTCCAACTTGTAGAATCTGATACATCTGTTGTATACTAAAAACATACAATAAGCATAAAACAAGGATGAAAGGAGGAACCTATGCCAGCAGGATACAGTATCCCAGAATTGATTGAACAGGAAAAGAGATGCATTGAGGTTCCCTGCGTATACGATTATGGCTCTGCGAGGGCAGTAGAACTGGCCGGATACAAAGCTATGCTGTTGTCAGGAGGTGAAGTCGGTGAGATCCTGGGCGGTCTCAGTGAATCCGAAATGTGTGAGTCAGAGCTTTTGTTTATGGCTTCCCACATCTGTGCGGCTTCCCCGCTGCCTCTAATTATTGACTGCGGCTGCTTTACGCCGGATGCGCCGGCTGTGTACCGATGGTCCCGGAAGTTTATGGATGCAGGCGCAATGGCGCTTCTGATTGAAGACGAGGAAAATGTGGACAGGGAAACCTTTCTGAAAATGATAAGAGCTGCACTTAAAGCCTGCGAGGGCAGCCGCTGTGTGGTTATGGCGAGGACAAACCGTCCCCTGGATACACAGGAAGAGATTGACTATGCAGTAGATCTGTTAAACACTGCTATGGATTTGGGCGCTTACATGTCCATGGCCTGCAGTCAGAACAATGCACAGATTGCCAGGGTCATCGGGCAGAGGGTAAAAGGATTGAAAATGTATCCCGATCAGAATTCGGTTGACGGGATTCCAGAAGTGGTAAACGAGGAGATTTACCCTTACGGGTTTGCGATGATTTCCTACCATTATACGTTAAAAACAGCCATGGCCAATATGATTGAATATGGCAGGAGAAACCTGGCAGCCGGCAATAATGTTCCATCTAATGAACTGCGCCTGCCCAACGGATATACGGGAGCCAGCGCGTTGTCATTGTTTGACTACCAGAAGAAATACGATGAACAGGCAGAGTATACGGGGGAACGCCGTCTGTTCAAGATTCCGGGCGAAAACGGGAAGATTCTTTCTACAGAAGGAATGAAATAAAACACAACAAAGGAGAAAGATGTATGGCAAGTAAGAGAACACTGCGTCAGATTTTGGAAGAAAGCAAGGGATGCTTCCTGGTTCCCTGCGTCTATGACTGCGCTTCCAATCATGCGGTAGAGATGTGCGGCTTTCCGGTAAGCCTGCTTTCCGGCGGAGAGGTATCCATTTCCATGAACGGAGTAATTGACTATGGTTTCACCAGTCTGACGGATCTGGAATGGGTGGTAAGCAGGGTGTCACAGACCAGTTCGATTCCGCTGATTGCGGATATTGAGGATGGCTTCGGCGGTCCGCTGGCCGTATACCGGGCTGCAAAACGGCTGTCGGCAGCAGGCGCTGCTGCGATTCAATTGGAGGATTCTGCGGATATGGAAGATTCCACCAAGATTCTTTCCAGAGATAAGTATCTGGCAAAGGTCCGTGCCGCTTTGGATGCGCTGGAAGGAAGCAGCTGCCTTCTGATTGCCCGCAGCAATGCAGATCCCTTTGATCCGGATCAGATGCGCGAGGGCTGCGAGAGGCTGCAGGAAGCCATTGAGATAGGAAAAGAACGCGGACAGTATGTGATTGCCATGATGGTGCTGGTTGGAAATTATGAGCAGGCGTCCGAAATGGCCAAAATCGTTACCGGTCCCAAGATTTTTGCCGATGTACGGGCAGAAAAAGGCGGTGACGGACATTACCATTCTTCCGTTACCATGGAAGAACTGACAGAACTGGGGTTTGTGATGTGCAGCAGCCACTATACGCTGAAAGCGGCCATGGAGGGGATGCTGGAGCATGGCCTTGCCAACTATAAGAACCAGAGCGTGGCCTATACCTTTGAGACGGCTCCGGCTTCCGGCGTGGAGAGCTTCTCTGCTTCCGGCATGTTTGATCCACAGGCGTATCTTGCTTTGGAAAACTCTTTTACCCACGGAAATAAGGAGTACACCATCGTAGGCCACCAGGTAGAGGGGTATCCGGAAGGCTTTGTACGTCCAAAGATTAGGGAGCGGCTGTGATTCGTATGAAGCGCTATATTGACGCACATGTTCATATTACGCCGGATACGGCTCTTGGAACCAGAAATGAACGGTTTGGCACAGAGGTTATGCCTTACGGTTATCTGAAAATGGGAGAAGAAGGTTTTTATACCATGCCGCCCTACATTCATGACAGTCAGTTTACAAAAGACACCCTGGTGAAACTCATGGATGTGTATGGTGTGGAAAAATCCGTGATTCTTCAGAGTCTGATGTCGCCTCAGAATGAAGCCGTGGCAGAGGCGGTGGAAAAATATCCGGACCGTCTGGCAGGGGCGATGGTGATCGAACCGGTGGATGGCTGGGAAGAGCAGATGGAGTATTGGAGCCGCAGAGGGCTTAGCGCAGTGAAGTTTGAGATGCGGGCTTACACAAGTCCGGCTGCATATCCGGATATCCGCTATGACGATCCGCGCATGCTTGGGATGTTTGAGAAAGCACAGGAACTGAAACTGACAGTAACCATTGATCCGGCTCCGGTGGATTTTCCGGTTTATGAACCGGAGAAGCTGTACAGGGCGGTGGAGAGCTTTCCCAGGCTGCACGTTGTGCTGTGTCACATGGGATATCCCCGGCCCATTGATACAACAAAGCGCAGAGAACGATGGAAACAGATGCTTTCCACAGCCTGCCTTCCCAACTGCTGGCTGGATGTGAGCGCCATGCCGGACTTCTTTGATTCGGAGGGCTGGCCTTATCCCACCGCACTGAAGCTTTTAAAAGAAGCAAAGGATACAGTGGGAGCAGAAAAGCTGATTTGGGGCACTGATATTTCAGGAACCCTGAACAGAGCTGCCTATCCACAGATGATAGAGATGTTTTACCGGGCAGACTGTCTTGAGGAAAAGGAACTGGACCAATTGTTTTATCAGAATGCCAGGGACGCCTATCGTCTGTAAGATAGATAGAACGGGTAACTGTATCCCTGCCAGGAGAGAGAAGTGGATAAGGGAACAAATAAAACAGTTACAGAAAAAGTTTAATGAACACAAGGAGGAAAAACAAATGAAGAAATGGTTATCACTTTTGCTGGTATTATCTATGGTGCTGGCTATGGCTGGCTGTGGAAACAGCAGCACACCTGACAACACAACAGATACGCCGGCAGCGCAGCAGCCGGCCGGAGACACGGAAGGGGAAGAACCGGCGGCGCCCGCTTCTGACGGAGATACCATTAAGATTGGCGTATTGACGTACTTGTCAAGCGCCAGAAGCGCGACGCTTGGTTTCTTTCAGATTGGATGGGAGGCAGCGGCGGCGGAGATCAATGCGGCAGGCGGAATTGATGGGAAGAACGTGGAATTTCTGCTGTACGATCCGCAGAATGACGCTGCTCAGGTTTCCCAGCGGCTGACAGAGGCAAGAAATGACGGCTGTGTGGCGGCATTATTTGCACTGGGGGATGATCTGGCTCCCACAGCGGCGGAATGGGCGGAGGAGAATCAGTTCCCGATTGTCGTACAGAGCAATACCTCCACAGAGATTACATTGAAGCATTTCTCGAAGTATTGCTTTAATGTAGGGCCCAATGCATGGGCATTTGCAAAAATGCTGGCTTTATCCGCAGTAGGAGAAGAGGGAAAGAAAAACTTCGTGTTCTGCGGCACAGACGGAGCGGCCACCATTGACGCGGAGAATCTGCTGATTCTGGAAGGTCAGAAAATTAATCCAGACTTTACCTGTCTGGCAAGCTACCGCGTGTCTTCGGATGATTCCGAGTTTTCCAATATTATCAGCCAGATCGCATCCACAGCTCCGGATATGGTGCTTCAGCAGGGCGGCGGACCGACATTCGTTTCTTTTGCGCAGCAGGGCATGATGTTCGGCCTCTTTGATGTATCAGATGTATACAATGATTTTGTGGTAGATACCTCTACCAACTCCCCGCTGGCAGAGACAGGAGAGTATCCTTATGGCCATACAAAGGGAATGTTCCTTTTGAATTTCTGGGACGAAAGCCAGATGGATGAGACCGTTCAGAACTTCTGTAAGCTGTATATGGAGAATGAGCTTTGTGCTTCCAGCGGCTATGTGGCTCCTGCAGATGCAGGTTTAAGCTGCTACCGCGGAATTAAATCCATTGCCCTTGGCATCCAGGCATGTCTGGATGAGGGAAAAGATTACACCGATCCGCAGGTTCTGACAGAGGCCATTTCCGGCATCAGCTGGACGGATTCTACAGGGGAACATCGTTTCCGGGAACTGGACAATCAGCTGACCTTTGACTATTACTATGGTATTTCCAGCAAAGAAGGCAGCGAAGCCTACGGTGGAAATCCGATCGCA
>CATJHO010000157.1 GCA_949740535.1 uncultured Lachnospiraceae bacterium | reverse complement strand
CTGTAATTCCTCCATTCTGTAAAGCCCTCTTCCCGCATAGGCGAAAGAGCCTGCCGTCTGGGCAAGCATTGCGGCCGACAGCAGCAGGATCCCTGCCCGCTTCAGCCAGTTTTTCCATTTCTTTTTCATCAAATTCCTTTCCGGGAGCTGTTTCTCCCTTTTACATACCTCTGAATCTCATCCTCCTTTGTATTTTTTTGTTCTTTGGTTGGAATTCTTGTGGAATTAAAAAGAATGATGGACGGATAAAACATGAAGCAGGGAGGAATTTCCCGAATCTTCGAATGCTTTTTTTGTCCTGACTTGTACTATAATATAATTTCCAATAATTGTCAATCTTTTTTCAGCTGTTTTCTTATGCAGCAGCCATTCAGCCATCCGCTCATGGACAACTCTGCCCTCTGTGCTCAGACTTTACAGAACTGCTTTTATAAACTATAATACCTTCAGTTGACAAGAACATACACGCCTTAAAACGGGATAATTCCTCTGTCCTGACCGTGTATACCCTTGTCAACTGAAGGTACTTTCAACAGACACGGATCCCGTCTCCTTAAAAAGCACTTACAGTCAGGAGAGGACCGCATACCCGTCATCCCCCCGCTGTCCGCGGGAATCAAAACCGGAGGTGTTCCTATGAAGCAGTTACTTCTCGTCATCGACATGCAGAACGATTTTATTGACGGCGCCCTGGGCACAAAAGAAGCCGTCTCCATCCTGCCAAACGTTATAAAGCGCGTTCAGGAATTTGAAGGCGCCGTCCTTTTTACCAGAGACACGCATTTTGAAAATTATCTGGAAACTCAGGAGGGAAGAAATCTTCCTGTTCCCCACTGTATCAAGGGAACCCCTGGCTGGGAACTGCAGGCAGACCTGAAAGCCCTCTGTGAAGCCCGCCAGGCTGCGGTCCTGGACAAAATAACCTTCGGCGCAATGGATCTGCCTCATTACCTTAAGAACCAGTATCCCGAAGGCCTTGCAGGGGTGGAGCTTATCGGCCTGTGTACGGATATCTGCGTGATTTCCAACGCCATGCTGTTAAAAGCCTTTTTCCCGGAGCTTCCCATAAGCGTCACTGCCTCCTGCTGTGCAGGTGTCACACCGCAAAGCCATGAAAACGCGTTACAGGCTATGAACATGTGTCAGATCGCAGTCCGCTGAAGTATACCGAATGGATTTACCGCTGATTTTCACCGGCAGAAATTCCAAAGAACTCGTCCAGGCCGTCCGCCATACCCTGGGCGAGCTTCTGCTGGTATTCCTCGGAGGCCATCCGCAGATCCTCTTCCGGATTGGTCATAAATCCCATCTCCACAATGGTTACCGGCACCCGGCACCAGTTGATGCCGCTCATGGTATCCGTCTCCCAGACCTTCCGCCTGGAAGCCCCGGTAACCTCTGTCATATGGTTTAAAACCGCCTCCGACAGGGAGCGGCTGGCTCCATAGATCCCCGGCGTATAGGGATTTCCCGCTGTGGGGCAGATGGTCATGATTCCACTGGCCGAAGAATTCTCAGAGCCGTCCGCATGTATCCGGATAAATGCGTCTGCCTGAGCCTCGTTGGCCATTTCCGCCCGTTCTCCATTGCTGATATTGACATCATGGCTCTCCCGGATCATCAGCACCTGATATCCCCGGCCTGTAAGCTCCTCCTTCAGCTTCAGGGCCACCTGCAGGGTCAGTTCATACTCTCTAAGACCGCTGGATACGCCAGAGGTACCCCCGGCTGTCTTGGCTTTCATTTCTGACGCCCCCGGCCCTATGGGTTCCTTCTCCGGATTCCCTTTTGCCTGATGACCCGGATCAATGGCCACCAGAAATTCTCCTGCTTTTTCACTCTGTTCCCTGGCCAGCCGGGCTTCCTCTTCTGCCCGCTTCTGCTCTTCCAGACGCCTGGCCTCTTCCTCGGCCAGGCGGGCCTCCTCGGCGGCTCTTTGTTCCTCCGCTTTCTGCTCCAGCTCTTCCAAAAGCTCCTGTCGCATTTCTTCCATCTTCCCCCAGGTTCCCAGAGCCAGTCCCGTCCTTTCTTCCTCCTTCCCGCCGCATCCGGCGAGGAGGCACAAGCTTACAGCCAGAATCCCCAATCTTTTTCCTATATTCCCTGTCCACAGATTCATTTTCATTTTCCTCTTTACAAAATGCTTTTTTTCGATTATAATATCAAATGCTGACAAGCGCAAGCTGGAATAGCTCAGTCGGTAGAGCACTTCACTCGTAATGAAGGGGTCGAGAGTTCAAGTCTCTTTTCCAGCTTTCCCAAAAAGAATCCTTATAAGGGTTCTTTTTTATTTCCCAGACAAATCATCTGTCCAAAATTTAGAAATACTTTAGAATCTTCTCACTCTTTTTTCAGAATTCAGACACATATTCGCCATAAGTTCCCGATAGAATAGAACTAACAAAACAAAGAGGCTGCCGGTGCTTATGGGTGCTGACCAGCTTCGACAAACAACAACAGGCCAAGGCCTTTTACATAAGAAGGAGCTGCCGCAAAAGCAGATACACAATCTACTTTGCAGCAGCTCTATTTTTACGCCTGTTCCCGTCCGTCCAGATAAGCCATCAGCTTCCGGTAAGATTCCTCATACCCAAAAGCCTTAATATCCTTTTGGTACTTTCTGTAAACCAGCCGGGCCGTCTCTTTGGTATAGTAATCCATCCAGTTCTTTTTCTTCTTGTCCGTGCGGTTGAAGTGAGGCAGATCCGGCAGGCCGCATTTCTTCTGAACCTTTCCAAAATCCTCGCTCATATGCTCTGATTTTCCGATAAAATCTACCAGCTTCCTCCCCTGCCGGTCATGGGTCAAATCATACTGGACCAGAAAATGCTTATCCAGAAGACAGGCAGGAAGCTTCACTATCTTGCGGACAAAGGTGTCAAAGCCCTGATCTTTACGGATATACCCAAAAAGGTAATGATCAAAATCAAAAACCTTTTTCTTATAAAATTCCTTATCGTGATGATACTTGCTCTCGTAACAGGAAACCAGCCGGGAAAAGGGATCCCGCACAAAGGTAAACTTAAAATAGCTCTTCTCCTCCCCCTGAAGTACATCTTTTCGCAGCCAGCCGCCCCTGCCAATTTCCGTGTGTACGCTGTCATCGTCATTCTGACTGCCGCAGATGCAGGCCTTGATGGAAGAGCAGGCTACCTTGGAATTTACCAGATAGACAAGCCGGCGCTCCCGGTCCACAATATATTCTCTGGACTGAAAGTTCCCGTACCATATCAGGGTCTTTAATTTATGCAAATTGCTGCCAATCACTGTCTTCAAAATATGAATATAATTTTTCATTCTGTTATAAACCTCGTTTTTTCAACATGGACTCTTCAATCTGACGGAACACAAAGCGGTCAATGACAATTCCAATCACCACAATTACAATCATAATCAGCATTACCTGGTTGATATCCGCCAGATCCCTTCCCATCATCAGCGTATGCCCCAGTCCCACCGTGGCGCTCATCACTTCACCGGACATCAGAGCTCTCCAGGCAAAGGACCAGCCCTGGCGCAGTCCCTCCACAAAGGCCGGCATGGCCGCAGGAACGATTACCTTCCGATAGAGCTGCTTCTGATTCGATCCCATAGTCCGGGCCACTTTGATCCACAAGGGATTCACATTGCGGATTCCGTTGCGCACGGACAGGGCAATGCTGAAAGCTGATCCCATCACAACTACAAAGATAATGGCACTCTCATCCAATCCAAACCACAGGATGGCAAAGGGCACCCAGCAGATACTGGGAAGCGTCTGAAGCCCCAGCAGAAAGGGATGCAGGCATCTGTGAAGTCCTTCGCTTAAGGAAAGCAGAATCCCCAGGACAAAACCGATCACAATGGCCAGGCCGAAGCCCAGAATTCCTCTTACGATACTGTAAAGAAGAGCCTGAAAAAGCGTTCCCTTCTGAATAAGGCTGATGCAGGATTCCAGCACCATCAGCGGGCTCGGAAAGGCATAGCTCTTCCAGAGCCCAAGGCTTGAGGTTCCCACCCAATACACCAGCTGCCATACAATGATCAGAACCACATAAAAGACCGGAACCATCAGTGTTCCCTTCCAGGATTCCTTTTTAGTCAAATTCTCCTTTTTCACTCTGTTCCACCTCTATCCGGACATCGTCCAGTATTTCTCTTCGAAGCTTCAAAAACGGTTCCGAACCAATCTGCCGGGGTCTTGGCATATCCACGGAATAGATTTTCTTAAGCCCCGTTTTCCCCGCACCGATAACAGCTACCCGGTCTGACAGGAAGAGCGCTTCCTCCACACTGTGGGTCACCAGAATAATCGTCCGTCTGGCAGCCGCGCAGATTTCCGCCAGCTCCTCCCGGAGAATATTGGTCGTCTGCTTATCAAGGGCTGAGAAGGGCTCATCCATCAGAAGAACCTTACAGTCCATGGCCAATGCTCTGGCCAGAGCTGCTCTCTGCTTCATACCGCCGGACAGCTCATGAACCCGGTAACTGCTGAACTTATCCAGCTTTACCAGCTTCAGGTACTGGTGGGCCCGCTCCTCCTGCTCCGCTTTGGAGCATCCCACAATATCCAGACCAAACTTTACATTATCAATCACATTCAGCCAGGGAAACAGAGCTGAATCCTGGAACATCATAATCCGGTCATTTCCCGGACCAGTCACAGGTTTTCCATCCATGAAGATACTGCCCTCTGTGGGCAGCTCAAAACCTGCGATCAGATTCAAAAGCGTAGACTTTCCGCAGCCGGAAGGGCCTACGATACTGAAAAACTCTCCGTCCTCAATTTTAAGGGATACGCTTGTGAGTACCTCTCCCCCGTGGCCGTCATACTGTTTTGCCACATTGATTAATTCCAGCAATTTACTCACCGCTTTCTTTTATCAGAAATTTATTCCTGCAGACAGCAAGCCCTGTTGAGCACGCCGCAGCAGTCTCTGCCTTTATTCTATCCTACCGGCCAAGGGACAGGAATCCCTCATAGGGCGCCTGCGGCACAAATTCCTCCCGCACGCTGATATCCGCAAATGCATCCATCACATCCGCATTGATTCCGGTATTAAACGTAATATGATTCAGCGATTCCTTCAGAATATCCGTATCAATGGACTTTCCCGTGGCCAGTTCAATCTCCTCATTGACACGGGTCATGGCATCCTCGGAGCCCTCATTAAGCGCCGCAGTCATCTCCCCGTGTACCTTGAGAAACTTCTCTACGATCTCCGGGTGCTCCTCCACAAATTCCTTTCGTGCTGCCACAACTGCCACCGGATAATTACCGTCGGTCCAGACCTCATTTTCGTCACAGATAATCCTGGCACCGCATTCATTGATCAGAGTCTCCGCCCAGGGTTCAGGCACACAGGCCGCGTCAATCTCTCCATTCTGCATCAGCTGCAGAATATACGCATTCTTCGTGGCCGTAACCGTCACTGTTCCTCCGTCGTCTGTCACAGCCAGATTATTCTTGGCCAGCAGATCCAGAAAAATCAGATGCTGGGTATTGCCAATCTGAGGGACCGCCACATTCTTTCCGGAAAGATCGGCCACGGTTTCAATGCCGCTGTCCGGTGCAGCCAGAAGCATCATACCGCCCTCAGAGCATCCTGAAATCACAACCACATCCCCCTGGGACTTCACATTAGCGCTGATGGCCGGAATGGGACCAATGTAGCCCAGATCAATATCTCCGGAAAACAGGGCCGTCACCTCGTCGGGTCCTGCATTGAAGGATACCCAGTTGACACTTACATCCTCCCCAAGCTCCGCTTCCAGAGCGCCCTGATTCTTCATCAGAAGGGCCTGGCTGTGGGTGATATTAGGAAAATATGCCATATTTACAGTCAAATCCTTGTCAGACTTCTTGCCGCAGCCGCCAAGCGCCATGCAAAGCAGCACTGCCAGAATGGTCAAAGCCAGTACATTTCTGCCCTTATTCCTTCTAAATTTCATAATCTGCCTCCTCTGCTCTCCACAGACATTGGGGAAATTTCCCGTTGTGTAACAGCCTCTTTCCCAATTTACCGCTGCACTTCAAACGCTGTCACCCGTTGTGTTTCCCAAAAGCGATGCGCTCCTGAACAGCCTCCAGAATCATATCTACGCATTCATCAACGGTGTGCCCGGCCGTATCCACCTTTACATCCGGACTCTCTGGCTCCTCATAGGGACTGTTGACACCTGTAAAGTCGGAGATCTCCCCGTTCATGGCCCGCTGATACAGCTGCTTCACATCCCGGCGTTTACACTCCTCAATACTGGTGCTTACATAAATTTCAATAAAATTCTCTTTTCCCACAATCTCTCTGGCGCTCTCCCGGTCTGCATGGTAGGGCGAGATGAAGGATGCCAGTACAATCAGGCCTGCATCGTTCATCAGCTTCGCCACCTCGGCAACCCGGCGGATATTCTCAACCCGGTCCTTCTCCTTAAAGCCCAGATCCCGGTTAAGTCCCATACGGACATTATCTCCGTCCAGAAGCATGGTATAGTGTCCCAGCAGATTCAGCCGCTTCTCCAGCTCATTGGCCAGCGTAGACTTTCCAGCTCCCGACAGGCCCGTGAACCAGATAGTTGCCGGATTCTGCTCCATTTTTCCTGACCGGTATTCTCTTGTGATATCGGTCTCCTGCCAGGTCAGATTGTCTGCGCGCCGCAGAGAATGGCGGATAACACCACAGGCTGAAGTCATATTGGTTACCCGGTCAATGAGCACGAAGCTCCCCAGGGTCCTGTGGCCGGTAAACTTATCCAGCACGCATTTCTCTGAGAGAATCACATCACAGTACGCGATCTCATTTTTGTAAATCTGATCCACCGGAATATGCTCACCGGTATTTACGTCAATCTTATACTTGATATTCATCACTGTAGCCGGCAGCATCTTGGTCCCCAGCTTGATGTGGAAGTTCCGGCCCGCCACCAGAAGTTCATCGTCCATCCACAGAAGCATGGCCGCAAACATATTGCTGACCTTCAATCCGGAATTCTTCTCCAGCACACAGCCGCGCGATACATCTACCTCCCGATCCAGCTGGATGGTCACCGGCTGGCCTGCAGAAGCGCTCCGAGCCTCCTGGTCCGTGACAAGAATGGAACGCACCTTTACCTTCTCCCCGCTTGGAAGATTGGTGATCTCATCCCCCACCTGAATACTGCCCGATTCAATCTGCCCCTGGAAGCCGCGGAAGGTATGGTTAGGCCTGCACACCCGCTGAATGGGCATCACAAAACCGGACCCCTGATCCTCCGCTGACACATCCACCTGTTCCAGATATTCCAGCAGAGATTTCCCACAATAGTGGGGCGCCTGATACCAAGGCATCCGGCCGGACAGCTTCGTTACATTGTCGCCTTCCGTAGCCGAAACCGGAATAATCTCCACATGCTCCAGCTCCAATCCCAGAGCCAGCTGCCTGAGATCCCGCTCTATTTTCTCAAAACGGTAATAATCATAGTGAATCAAATCCATCTTGTTGACAGCAAATACAAAATGGCGGATTCCCATAAGTGCACAGATTCTGGCATGGCGGCGTGTCTGCACCAGAATACCCTGGGAAGCGTCCACCAGGATCACCGCCAACTCCGCAAAGGAAGCCCCCACAGCCATATTTCTGGTGTACTCCTCATGGCCCGGCGTATCCGCCACAATAAAGCTCCGATGGTCTGTAGTAAAGTAGCGGTAAGCCACATCAATGGTAATTCCCTGCTCCCGCTCAGCCATCAGACCGTCCAAAAGCAGAGAGTAGTCGATCATGCCCTCCCGGCTTCCCACCTGGCTGTCTAATTCCAGCGTTTTCTGCTGATCCGTATACAAAAGCTTTGCATCATAAAGCATATGGCCAATCAGTGTTGACTTTCCGTCATCCACGCTTCCACAGGTGATAAATTTAAGCAGTCCTTTTTCCATCTTAAAAATACCCCTCTCTCTTTCTTCTTTCCATACTGGCAGATCCGCCGTCACTGTCAATCACCCGGCTGGTCCGCTCAGAGGATACGGCGCTTAAGGTTTCCTCAATAATCTCATCCAGGGTATCCGCTTCCGACTCAACGCCTCCTGTCAACGGGTAACAGCCAAGGGTCCTAAACCGTACTTTTTTGTGCTCTATCTGTTCTCCGGGACGAAGTTTCATGCGGTCGTCGTCTACCATAATAATATTGCCGTCCCGGTATACCACCGGCCGTTCCGCCGCAAAGTACAGGGGCACAATCTCTATCTTCTCCCGGCGGATATACTGCCAGATATCCTTCTCTGTCCAGTTGGAAATGGGGAACACCCGCATACTCTCCCCTTTTTTAATCCTTGTATTGTAAGCCTTCCACATCTCCGGCCGCTGTTTCTTAGGCTCCCAGGCATGCTCTGCATTGCGGAAGGAGAAGATCCGCTCCTTTGCCCTGGATTTTTCCTCATCCCTCCGGCCGCCGCCGAAGGCAGCTGTAAAACCATACTGATCCAGAGCCTGCTTCAGGGCCTGGGTTTTCATAATATCCGTATAGGCTGCCCCGTGATCAAAGGGGTTGATTCCCTGCCGGACTCCTTCTTCATTGGTATACACCAGCATCTCCAGACCGTATTTCTCTGCCATCCGATCCCGGAAGGCAATCATTTCATGGAATTTCCAGGTGGTATCAATATGAAGGAACGGAAAAGGCGGTTTTTCCGGGTAAAACGCCTTCATGGCAAGGTGCAGCATTACGGAGCTGTCCTTACCAATGGAGTAAAGCATCACCGGCTTCTCACATTCTGCCGCAACCTCCCGCATAATATAAATGGCTTCCGCTTCCAGTACATCCAGATGGCTCAATTCGCTCATATATTTCACCTCTTATCCGTTCGCACGGTATTCTTTCTTAATCACTGCTCCCTTAAACAGGACAGCCGCTGATTTCTGCCTGATTTTTGAGACTTTTTTCATTATACTGAATATATCTCCCACCGTCAAGGCACGTCAATCCCCAGCACAGTCTCTATTATAGCCGCAGGCTTCCCAATTGTAAAAGCGGAAATGTGAAAACGTTATCACCCTCTGTCTGCCGGTTACTTCCCGCATTTGTCCCCTTCTGCCAGATATTCTGCACATTTTATACGATACTTCTGCATTTTTGCGTTTTTTCAGACAGCCGGGCTGTTAGAACTGCTTTCCAGCGGGTAACAGCTGCTTCGAATCATCAGTTTTCCCTCCAGTTCCATTTTTACTACGCTTTCATGCCCGCCCCTCATACGATCAAGCAGCATAAAGAGTGCAAACTTCCCCATTTCATTTCTGGGAAGACGCACGGTTGTCAGCATGGGCTTGGTAAATTGTGCCTCTTCAATATCATCACTGGCGATAATTGACGGCAAATAATGCCGGCTCTTATATTTATTCAGACATTTGAGCATTCCCACTGCTGTGATATCGTTTGCACAATAGATGGCCGTGGGGCAGTCCTCCGACTGCAGCAGATTTTTCATAATCTCATAACCCTCGGCTTCTGTCTGCTTTGTCTCAATAATATAATCATGCACGATATCCATCTCGTGTTTCTGCAGGGTCTCGATGTATCCCCGGTACCTGGCCTCTCTGCGGCATTCTCCCACATAGGCAATATTCTGGTGTCCCAGGGAAATCAGGTATTCCACCGCCATGGCTGCAATTTTCCTGCCGTCACAGAGTATCTCGTCCACTTCGTAATTTGTGGAGTTTCTGTTTATGGAAACAACGCTCTTATATCTGTCCCGCCATTTTCCAAGGGCTTCCTTGCTGCATTTTCCTATGATAATCAGTCCGTCATGTCTGTCCTCCGTCTCCTCGTACAGTTTCTGAATGATTTGATTCAGGTCTTCCCGCCGGCATTGTCTGTCATCGGAAAACAGGGGCATGTACCACACCTTGGACAGGATGCAGGACTGCCTGTGTATCTCACTCTCCACTACATGCAGAAGCTCTGTAAAAAAGGGATCGGACTGAGAGGAATCCATACGCGTCATCAGCACGTTGATATACCAGGTTTTTTCGCTTTTTCCTGCACTGCCGTTTTTCAGGCTTCTGGCTGCCTCGTTGGGTGTGTAGTTCTGTTCCATGGCAATTTTCCATATTTTGTCCCGGAGGCCTGGGATGGCGCTGTGGTAATTGGGGTTATTCAAAATTCTGGAAACCGTAGCCGGTGATACTCCGGCTGCTTTGGCTATTTTTTTAATCGACATCTGGCACCTCTTGTTCTGTGCGGCTGATATGGGATACCCTCTCATGACAGGGACTTGCACGGTCAAGAGAGGGGGATATTGTTAGTATATCATACTGGGGCGGCTTGGCAAGGTGCAATCATGGGCTGAGTGTTGTCTGCGTGCAGGATTACAAGACATGTCCGAGATTTACTTCGGATAATTTATATGTATCTGTGCAGCGAAGCTTTGCGGCTCTCAGTCTGCAATGACTCTGTTTCATGCGGAAAATAAAAGAGATGCGGCAGACCAGTTTCTCGTCTGCCGCATCTTTGCTCCTCACAGGCGTGTGTCAAGTAAAAGACAACAAATTTCGACAAATTATTTCAATTTGTAATAACTTCCCTTGAACTTCCCTTCTTTTCTCAATACTCCTGTCTCAACCAGCTCCTTTAAGATTTTTAATGCACGGGAATCCTTCACATTCAGCAGACTCTGGACTTCTTTGTTTGTAATTGCTCCCTTTTCCTCTATATATTGAATAAT
>CATJHO010000156.1 GCA_949740535.1 uncultured Lachnospiraceae bacterium | reverse complement strand
CGGTTCCAGTTAGGATAATTATTTTTAACGTGTTCCAATTCATATTTCTTCTCCTTTTTTACATAAAAAATGGATCCTTTGGGGATCTATGGTGGTAGTTACTGTTTTATTTGATTCTATTCATTGACTTGTTTTATTTTAAGAGGTAAATGCAAAGTTGTATCCGGTAGGAGCCATCTATATGTCGGTAAATGATACTGATCCGGCACTGCTGTTCGGCGGCGAATGGGAACGGATTGAAGGGCGGTTCTTGCTGGCGGCCAATGGCACTTATAAGGCTGGAAGCATTGGCGGAGAAGCCACACATAAACTGACAGTGGCTGAAATGCCGAGCCACAGCCATGGCGGTGTTATGACATGGTCTGGAAGTGGTAATATTAAATTTGCCCTTAGTAACTTGCCAAATGTATATAATTCAGGAACTTCAGGTTATGCAGGAAGTAGCACCGCTCATAATAATATGCCGCCTTATTTGGTCGTGTATGTGTGGCAGCGAATATCATAATAATTTTAGCGAAACAATAGATATGGAAGCTGGATATACAATCCATTGAGAACTGTTTCCGCCATGACCGGTATTTCCGGTAAATTGTGAGCGAGACAAAACTTGGGATGTCCCTTTACCATTTTTATATGTATATTTTATTTGCATAGTAGCAGAGCCCCATAACGTGGATGAAGATACTGTTTCCTGATATAGTGTCATACTGGCT
Source organism: uncultured Lachnospiraceae bacterium (assembly GCA_949740535.1). Taxonomy (GTDB): domain Bacteria; phylum Bacillota; class Clostridia; order Lachnospirales; family Lachnospiraceae; genus Laedolimicola. Next base: position 15,185 of record CATJHO010000156.1, on the reverse strand, counting down.
GTGATAACCATTTCAAAGTCAAGATTACCCAATTTTTTTCGCACTGCATCAGCACCCGTTATGTAAAAATTACCACCTTCCTGCTCCAAAGAGCATCCGCCCAAATTTGCATTTACCTCTCGAATAGCATCCCCCGTCAACTTAGCATCCGCCGCAAACCCGGTTTCCTCCGCCGCAAGCGGATCAACTACATCTCCTGAGTCAAACTTCTTGTTTAATTCCCGGTGAATTGCATTAACTTCTGCCTGGCCAAATTCACTGCCCACCTGCAGGTATTCTGTTACATCTGCAAAGGACACCGTTCCATCCTCATTGGTAATCATCTGATAGCGCCGTCTCCCCTCCATGGATTCAGCAAGAATATCATCCTTAAAATTTGTCATTAATTCTGTCATTAAAATCGCTCTCCTTTCATATTCCCAAGCCGGAATCCCAGCCTGGATTTATTTGCTTTCTGTTCCTTCAATAATGTATAAATTCTCAAAACCGCACCCTCTATCCGGTTCAAATCTTCATACCCGATAAATGCCTGGTTCTGCACATATACGGTCTTTGTACCTATTGCAATCGGATAGATATTGGCACAGATCTGTTCCAGATTATCCGCCAGCAGATTGATTTCATCTGCATAATAAAAACTTGCATAATCTTTATCTTCTCCCATTTCACCAATCACAAAGGGTTGATACAAAGTCTCCGCCATGTTATGGAGAAACAGCAGATTGTTTTTAATGCGGTTATAATTAGGCGCGTCAAATCTGTCATTCCTTGTCCAATTTGTTTTGGGTTCTTCCCAACTCATGTATTTATCACCTTCCTTGCCTTCATTTTCCCGCTCCATGCGCCATTATACTTCAGCTCATTTTGACAGCATCGAATCACCGCCCTTTCCCGGTTCCTAAGCTCCAGGAAGAACAAATCATTGGCATCCACTCTGGGATCTCCCCGGTAAGATACCTCATATTCAACGGGCACCTGATAGTACTCTGCCAGCCATTCCTCCAGCTTCTCTGCCTGCTGCACTGTACTGATCAGTTCATTTTTCCACTCCCTCTCTTCCCCCGTTGAATTATGCTCAATGGTATAGCGGGTTTCATTAGTCTTATATTCTTTTCCATTTATGACCACCTGCACCGATTGCTCCATTCCCACATGTTCAAAAAATAATTCAGCATAGAAATCAGAGCTCTCCCCCATACGGATTTTTGTTCCATCCGAAAGGACATCGCTGTATGTGATTTCTCCTCCTTCCTCTTCTATCGCAAATACAGCTGAAAGTTCATAAGAAGCCTGATTAAAATAGACAATTCTTCTGCTGTCTCCTGGCGGTACCACCATTTCCTCACTGTAAATCTGCCCTGCTTCTTTTTCGCTCTCCTGATAAATGGTACGTATGATTGACAGTGATTTTAACCGTTCCTGCTTTGTACCTTTGGGCGTTGCTGTCAAATCCATATCATATTCCAGAAAATAGTCAGTAATATCCCCAAATTGAATACAGTCCAGGGCAATCCTTGAATTGGGAGATCCTTTCGTAAATTCAATCTCCATCTTATCAAAATCTTCAAAGTCCTCACGCAGGGCGCAATCCAATTCTTCGTTTCCTGTTACCTCAAATGCCAATACAGGTTTTTCATCCCTGTATGTCCGTATCACAAACTCTTCCGGCGCCACAGAACAGAAATTTATTCCAACCCCATAGCAGTTATAAGGACCTTCCAGGAAAATCGTTATCATGGGATTTTCTTCAAATATTCCATCTTTATCGCACACTGCCGCGCTCAGATATCCCGTACTGTCCAAAATATCTTCTTTATCCCGTGGAAGAAACAGCATTGTGCCGTCTACCTTGGCAAAATCCCGAAATGCCGCCCCATAGACGTCCCTTACTCCTCCCTTCAAAATATTTTCCACATGGCTGCACTTTGCCTGTTTCTCTGCATCTGCCCTCATGTCCGGCGTAAATGAGGATTTTATCTGAATCCTTTTATTCCGGTTTTGGAATAAAACACAGCGGCAGGCATTGGATAACATCTGCAGCGCCTCCATATGAGAGACCACTGGTATCGGATTGTAGATAAGTATATCCTTCAGGTAAGGGTCCAGAGAATATTCCCGTTCCTCAAGCCCCATATCTTCCAGAATATCCAGTGCCAGGTTATAGGCTGTAATTCCCTCTTTTCGGTACCTTCCCCGGTAATACGTCCCTTTGCGGTTATCAAACGAATCCGTCGCCGTAAATTTTGCCTGCTTGTCATCCGCATCCCAGGTTTTCAGGTAAACCTCATTGCTGTCAATCCATTCAATATCTCCGTTTCCTGTCACATCGTATCCGAAGGATATACGGATTTCCTGTCCAAGCTCCATGAAATTGATTGCGCTCTCAGGATTATCTGTATTGTACCGGAGCGAATAATTGTACACTGTCAGAGACATGTCCTGGCTTGGCATTTTGTCTGATATGGGCGAAACGTAATCCTTAAAGGAATAACTTTTCAGGTCTTTATTGGTAAATACATTTCCCACGCCGCACAAAAATTTATAGATTCTCAGCCGCCCCTGGCCGTTCACCATGGATAAGGGCGTTATTTTCAAAAATGAGGTACTTTCAAATACATCCTCCGTAGCCCAAAGCGCCAGATGGTTCCCGGAATATTCTCGGATGCCGGTATCATTTTCAATGGTAAATGACGTAGGATAACAGTCTCCAAAGTCCAGCGTCAGCCCCTTGATACTCAAGCCTCCCATACCAAACCGGACCACAATGCTTCCCAGCAGGCTCTCTGTCACAAGTCCGTTATTCATAACAGCTTCCCGGAAATCTCTGGGAAGGAATACCATGCTTCCATCCGTTTTTGCAAATTCCTGCTCTGCCGAAGCATAGACAGAGTCTGCCTCGTAATTATTAAAAGGCTTATGCAGGTCTGCATATCCGGCAAACGAGTTCTCCGCAATATCCACATGGGCTGTTTTCTGCGCGTCCTGATTAATAACTCCAATGGAAACGTGAATATACGCCCGGTTCCGAAGGGGTTTTTTCATGGCCTGCTTATAGGCTTTACTCGCTCTCTGCATTACTCCCACCCACAATCTATCAGATTCATTTGACAGTTACGATACATCTTTATTTTCTTCTCCTTATCCAGCCAGTAGGGCTCTCCCGCTCTGCTTCCGGGATACATGGTCACTGTACGCCTCCTGCGTGTCTGCGGATCTTCAAAGGCCACCGGCACATAAAAGGGCTCCACAGCCTGCAGCATCCGTTCCCAGACAGCCGCATCCAGTCCCTCCCACTGCATACTGTCCAGTTTATACTGATTTCTTCCAATTACCTGGCCTACAACCGCACCATTTGCATTTACACCGGATTCCACATTGGTTAAAACACTTACCTTAAATCCCCTGCAGGGTGCAGGGAATGGAATCCCATTGACAATCAGAAATGCTGACATGTTCTATCACCTCTTTCATTCATTGAACAGGAGAATTATACTCCTGTACAGAAAAAGAGCATTTCCTGTTTGTGAAAATGCCCTTTTTGTTTACATTGTTTCATTAGGCCAGCTGAAAACTCCGGCCCATCCTTCTTCTTGCCCGGTCTATCCCATCCACCAGTGAACGGCCGTCCAAAGATACATCTACATCCTTATCCAGAATTGCCCGAAGCAGTGCATTCTGTTCACGCAGAAGCGCATTCTGCCCTTCCCCGTTAATTCCCTGTACCACCGCTCCGCGGATTGCCTCTACAATCTGATCGTTGTTCGCAACCGCAGAACGGTTTCCGATACGGCCGACCATCTCATTCATACCATTTTCACGGGCAAGAAACAGTTCTCCTGTCTCTGGATAGCCGCCTGAAGCAAAGCCTCTGACCGGGCGGGTACGGACAGATACCGTTCCCATAGAGGAAGCAGCCGCCTTCACTGCATGAATGGCTGACAGCATGGAACTGCACATGCTCTGTACACTGTTGTTCAAAGCCGACACTGCCGACTGTACCTGCACACAGGCAGAACGCACTGTAGATACAAACTGCACCCATTTTGCCGTCCAGCCCGTATGAACCACTGTCATTCCCGTAAACAGGCTTGTCTGAATCAACAGCATACTCTGCATAACCATCTGATTCATCCGCAGCCAGAAAAGCCGGGTCTGATTCAGCATCAGATTCCATTTTAACAGCATCATCATAGCTATATTGGTAAAAATCAACTGGATCTGCTGGCTCATCAGCGCCAGCGCTTCCATCACGGAAATGTTCAGAAGCTCCATGCTTTCCCCTGTAACCAGATACATATTCTCAAACCCCAGCGTAAAGGTTTCCATAAATGCCAAAAGCGCATTTTCCGCAATCAGGGCAAAATTCTCCGGACTTAACTGCTGCCGGAAAATATTTATCAGAGATTCCGCAAACAGATAGAGCTGCTCCTGGATATTCCCGGAATCTGAAAACGGCTCCACCAGTCCTAGAACAGCGTAATTTCCTATCTCGGCCAGAACCCGGCTGGGGCTGTTGATATCCAGATTATCCTGAAAGCCGGTTACTAAGTTGAGGCAGACATCTCCGACTCCCTTTTCCAGGGTCCCCTGCTCCTCATTTATCCCACTCATTAGTCCCGAAATAATATTTACTCCTATTCCTCTCATTGTTTCAGGTATATGTGACAAGACAGCTTCCACCGTTCCTGTCACTGCTCCAAGGGCATTGGTTACTATTCCCTCTGCTACTTCAAGCAGCCCCTCACCCATAAGCGAAAATCCCTCTATGATTTTTTCACCATCAAGAGTAAAAATACCAGTAATAACATCTACTAATCCAGAAAGAATATCAAACGCTCCCTGTGCAACTTGAATCAGTCCAACAATAGAGTTACTAATTGTCTCAATAGCAGCTGTTACTGCGATTCCTGCCAATACCACAGCTAAATCAGCCAGAATCTCTACAAGACCTTTTAAACCACTGGACTCATATAAATCATATAAGGCCGTTCCAAGTCCTTTAATACTCTCCCACAGCGACCCCAGTGCATCTCCTATTTCCTGAAATGCATTTGACAGAGTTTCTTTGAGCATGGAAAAAACTGAGCTGACGGTATCTCGAAACTCTTCGCTGGTGTTCCACAAATCGACAATGGCCAGAACAACTGCGGCTATAGCAATGGCTGTTCCTATCAGTGATCCTATACTAACGCCAAACGCCGCTGTAAATGCCTCTCCAATGGATGTTGTTCCCAGTGAAACAGATGAAACAAAACTATCCATGTTTGCTTTTAAGGGCCCAAAAATTTCATCCAAACCTCCACTTAATGAAGCCGGCATCCATTCATCACTAAATAAAGTGCTCAGCCCGTCTTTTGTACTTTTCAAGGTTTTCCCCAAATCCGACAGCTTGGTCACAATATCCCAGACACCCGTTAATGCTGCCAATCCGGCCTCCAGTCCTCCAACTGCCCCTGTTATCTCATTCACATCTTCTGAGACACCGGATGTTCCCGTTAAGGAATTTGATAATTCCTGTATACCTGCCAGATCCAGACCCGAAAGCCTCTGCATACTGTCTGCAAAACGGGTAAAGTTAGACATGTCTATCTTCCCAAGCGCCTGCATAGATTGTCCCATTCTTTCAATACTGCCTGTAAACTCATTCAAGCCTTTACTGTTAATTTCCGAAATGGAAGCAGATATCCTTTCCAGTTTATTTGCCAGCTTATTCAGCTCAGCATTTGCTTTCGCTGCCGATATATCTATCTGGGCCTTTATATGCTTTACATCTGCTGCCACAAACATCACTCTCCTTTCGTCCTTGCGCTGACGTTCGGCGACGTTCGGGCATAAGAAAAACACCTGCCGCCACGACAGGTGTCTCATTTTATTTTATTAAAGATTCCAGCGTTCCCCACAGTTTAAGCAGACGACATACCCTTTCCCACTGCCCTGCTCCTGATAGCTGATACTAATTGAACGGCACTTTGCAGATCCATCCCTGTTGCCTTCCTTAATTCCTTTATGGCAACATACATATTATCATTTCCAGCACAGATCTCATCTACCAGCTTCTCTAATTCAGTACGTGTATCCTGCGGAATCTCCGGCTCTTCCTGAATCTTTGAATCTTCCTGGGGCATCAGGTGCCCAAGCGGATAGCCGCACCCTGGACATTCCTTTACCCGTTCCACTATCTGCCTTCCACACATGGGACATATAATAAGCTCCATACTGCCACCACCTTTCACCGTTTCATTATAGCAGTTTCAGAAAAAAAGGGAAAGAACCATTGTTACCCTTCCTCAAACCTCCGGTTAAACTCCAAAACCCAAAGCCGGAATTTCTCTTCTCCGGACATTGGTTCCTCTTTCGGTTCCATAGACAACGGTCTTTTAGGATATTTTCCTCTTTTGGAAAAGCAGGATGCAATTGCCTGCTGCACATATAAGCCTTGATAATACGCCGCCACATCAAGCATTTGAATCTGTTCCTCTTTATCACGCAGATAGGCTTCCTGGTACATATACATGTATTTGGGATTCAGTTCCCAGAACACATCCGCAGGGATGCCGAACCGGATAGCGGCCGGCATCCAGATATCGTCAATCAGGCCGGAAAAGGTTACTGGATCTCTTCTTTCTTTACAGGCTCTGTCTCTCCCGGTTTTTCCTTCTTCCCGCTGTTCTCCTGCCTGTCCAGATGCAGGAGCTTCTTGAAAAAACCGCTTTCCTGCACTGCCTTTGCATATGCCTTATAAATGTCCTCAAGCTTTCCGCCGCCCAGGATATGCTGCTCTACCAAATGATCCGCCTGCTCCGGCTCACATTTTGCAACAATCGCTGTAAATGCCGACACAGCTGAAAAGAGATAGTTTCTGCTCATCATTCCCTCGACCGGAAGCCCCATCTGCTCCATCATTCTGGAATGCCGAAAGGTCAACTCCGGCACCTCATAGCTCTTCTGGTTAATTTTTACCATTCCCATTCTTATCGTCCTCCTGTCTGTGTTTCTTTTCTCTCTTTTTGGGGGAAGCAGGCGGCATAAAAGCCGCCCTGATCTTTATGCTGCTTCCACTCCTGCGATCTCAATCTTTGTAGAAGGCGATACGGAAATGGTCATCTGGCGGATTCCATTTACCTCACCCTCACTCACATACACCGCATGCTGGCCATCCCAGGAAGCCACTCCATCCTGACCATCCCTGCCCATCTTCAGGCGGTAGTGAAGAGCCTTCATAGACTTTGCCTTCACTGCAGTATACGCTTCCAGCGTATAATTGGCCGTAAACTCCATAGCCTCCATAGTCTGCACGCCCGGAACAAAGGTCTGCACTTCATCCTCCAGATCCGTTGTCTCCAGCTGCTCCGGAGCTCCGCCTAATGCCGGGTAGGATTTAATCCTGCACAGTTTCTCCCAGTCTGTTCCGTTCTCGCTTACCTCAAGAATTGTTCCAATTGTACTTACTGCTTTTGTTGTTACTTCTGTCATATTTTTTTCCTCTCTTTCTTGTGAGCGCTTTTTCCGCGCATAAAAATAAGAGCCTTTCAGCTCCGTTACTGGTTACTATCTGAATCGGTTTCCCGCATTCATTCAATCCAACTGCTCTACTAAGTCGCCATTTCCGAATATCCGCTGATACCGGCCGGCCCAGCGTGCCGTCTCAGAATTCGGACTCTCTGCCTTTCCCGGCCCGCTCCGGCACTGAAAACCATAAGAGCCCATCAGTTTTCTGGCCGCCTCACTGACTCTGCAGCATACATTTTCTTCCGGTACCCTGCAATACACTGACACCTCAATCAGAGGGTTCCTGGCTCCTTCTCCACCCTCCAGATCGTAATCTGTACCTGCATTTTCTATCAGTGCTACTTCCACACAGGGAAACGTATTCTCCCCAGAGGGAATATAATGCCCCACCGTGCAGTCGATCTGTTCTTCCAGCTTTGCCTTAAAGATTGCATAAAATACTTCCCAGTCAAAGCCTGCCATTCCCTTCACCTCCCTTCCTGTTTTTGTTCTCCGGCTCATACTGCTTAGGTATAAATCTGTATTCTCTCTTTTCAGTGTCAAATACATTCATTCCGCCGCACAAAACCTTCGGGCATTTTACATGGCCTCTTCCATGAAATCTTCCCAGAAGCCGCCCGCAGCCTCCGCATCTTACCTCAATCAATCCTGCACCACCTCCTTCGTTTGGAAAAACAGAAAATCAGGGATACCGCCTTTATGGACAAGCAGGCAGGCGCCTGCAGCCTTTGTGGCGGTATCCCCGGCATGAACAAGTATTTTTTACTGCTGATGCTTCCCTGTCTGTGAATTACACTTTTCACTGATATCATAATACCACATTAGTATTGTGAATGGTGTGCATCTTCACACTTTTTAACAATTTTATCAATTTTCCTGGAAATGGTACTGCGGTCATATCCAAGCTCCTGGCCAATCTGCTCATCTGTAAATCCGTCTACATATTTAAGCCGCAGAACTGTCTGCTCTCCGATTGTGAGCACCTCCGTGTTTTCCAAAAACAACTCAACATCCAGCTTCATATCCTCAAACACCCGCTCGTTCCGTTTGAGATCCAGCATAAGCTTATTTACTGCATTCTCTCTTTCTTCCTTTGATTTGGAGCTGACTCCTGAAACAACGAAATGGCATTCCGTATAAGGAAACCGGTTCATAGACCCCTTGACAATTCCATGCTCCGTTGTAAGTGGATGTGTTTCAAAGTAACGCAGTCTTCGTTTAATTGATTTAATGCGGCTCTCCAGAAACATATAATTTGCAAAAAAATCCCGTGTAATCTTCATTTGTATTTCCTCCCTTTTGTACTCGTTTTTACATTCCAGCCAGCGTGCAGTCTGCTTTCATTCCTTTCTGATTTTCTGTTCTGCCATTCAATTCTTTTCGTCATGTCCTCTTTCGTGACATTTTGAACAAAAAAATTTTGATTTCTTATTTATATTTTATTCTCAAAATCTTCACCTCCCCTGTAATGTCACTTTTCGTGACTATTTAAATATAGCATGCTCCTGCACGCCTGTCAATCACATTTCGTGTCATTTTTACCTTTACTTATGTCACATATTGTGTTATTATTCTATTGTATCATTACCTTCCGTGGACAGGAGGATACTCTTGATAAAAATATCCTCACTCTGCAGGGGCTGGGATACCGCTTTATTTTCTGGGAACGAGGGGACACTTTCAGGAGGAATATTATGGGAAGCTTTCAAAATATTTTTAAAAGCCTGAGAATTTCAAATGGTTTAACACAGATAGAAACCGCCGAACGGCTTGGAATTTCAAGAAGCACCATTGGAATGTATGAAACAGGCGCGCGGGAACCGGATTTCGAGACACTTGAGAAAATCGCTGACTTTTTCCATGTAAATACAGACTACTTATTGGGCAGAGAACCGAACACTGCCACAGAATCCCAGAGGCAGTACTACCTGAATGATGATGCCAGAGATATGGCTCAATTCCTGTTTGAAAACCCGGAATACAAAGTACTCTTTGACGCTTCCCGCAAAGTAAAAAAAGAAGATATTGATTTTGTAAAACAAATGATTGATCGCGTAAGAGGTGATTCAGATGACAGCGGATGTTAATACCTTAGAATATGATCTGCCGGTAAGTATTGCCGGATACACAATCTCAAATCCTGACAATACTTACACAGTCGTTTTAAATGCACGCCTGACCTTTGAACGGCGTATGCAGGCTTATCAGCATGAAATGGGGCATATCCTGGCCGGCGATTATGATCGGACGGTTGATGCAGATTTGATCGAACTGCATTCCCATTCCCTGGATGAAGAGATCTCTTAGCCGTCTGGCCGTCTACAGCGGTAAGGCAGTATCCTTACCGCACACACCCATACCCCTGCTGGGCATCAAACCCCACTGCCGTCACAAACTCCCCGTTCAGCTCATCATAAGCCAGAACATTGATCCCATTTGCAGTCTTCAGACAGTTCTCCCGATCCAGAATCAACTGTGTTCCCACAGAGTTTCTGCGTATAAGCAGATCCGAATCTCCCAGCTCCATATAATACTGCATGTCCGCCTGTCCGGCAAACGCCTGATCTCCTTTGGGCGAATGAATCCAGACACCCCCCTGCTCTGTAATCTCCACAGGCATTCCCATACCCGTCAAAACCTCTTTCAGCGGCTGCTCTTTATTGTCAAATGCCCCATCCAGAGAAATCAGATATGTCATATTCTTATCCTTCGATAATTTCTCCAGAAAATCATACCAGCCATCCTCTTCACGAAGCATCTGATCCGCATACAGCTGTTCCCACAAAAGAGCATTCTGCTCCCAGTCGGCATAGTCTGCCTCTCCTCTTCGATCCGGTAACTGATACGCTTCCTGAAGCCACCCGGCCAGGTACGCACTCAGCTTTGTGGAGCCCCGGTGGTTCAAATGAGAAAACTCCGCCAGATCCTCCTTCGGATTTAGCTTAAGCTCCTCATAGAGCAGATTGAAATCCAGAAACGGCACCCCGTTTTCCTCTGCTATCTCCCCACAGCGGTTAAAAAACTGCTGCTCGCTGTCAATGATGCCCTGATAAGGAGAAATCATAAATACCAGCGGAATCTCCTCCTCCTCAGCCAGCGCAATAATCTTCCGCAGATACGCTTCCGTCTTAGGCGCAAGCTCCCGGCTCTCTGTTACACCGCTCATATCCGAAAAGCCGTCAAATTCCTTGGTGGTAAATAAGGGATAGAACCCCTTATATGTCCTTCCTTTAGGTGTATCCCCAAAATCCTCAAAGTCCTCTCCTGACAGCTCCGTATACCGGGCATGATAAACGGGGTACCCCAGCAGATACGGAATCAGATTGTCCGGCGTACTGACCTTCACAGCTTCATACTTCTCTCTGGAAAACCGCATCCCGAAGGTATTGGTCACTGTTCTGGCCTCCTCAATATATTCCCGCTCCTCGATGGCCCGCACCAGTTCCACCACCATCACCTTAGGGCGCTGATACTTCAGACTCTCCTTCATATAGTAATACGTATTCCACAAAGGCTGGAGACTGCCCGCCAGATCAAAAGAAGCAATCCCTGCCTCCCTCCACAAAACTGCCGGATTGATATCAGAATACGTATGACTGCTGCCATAAAATATCACATCAATACTATCCCGTTCCTGCTCATAGAAGATCTCCATAGGCAGGATTCCGTCTTCCTGCTTCAACCGGAAAATTGTATTTAACCGTCCCAAAAGCAGGGCGGCAAGCAGAAGAAATACTGTGGATTTTATGATCTTTTTCCTCATAACGCGCTCCTTAGCTAGTACCCTCTCTTGACAAGGGCATCATGAAATCAATTCCCAGTCTATCCGCCCAGCTGGCTAGAACTGAAAATAAATAAACTGCTTCGCATCATACCCTGGTCCATACACGCCGAATATGGCAGTCATTGCCACAAGAAACAACAGTACCCCCCAGCGGAACCACAGATTCTGCTCTTTCAAAAAGCTGTCAAACCGTTCCTTTCGAACATAGCGGACAAGATCCACCAGCAGAAGCAGCACAAGCCCCAGCAGCAGGATATTTATCTCCGGCCGGTCCAGCCCCAGGTTATAAAGTTCCCCATTAAAAAGAGACCAGAAATCCAGCTTTGTAAACATCCGCCGGATATAGCGGCAGGCATCCGTCAGAGAATTGGAGCGAAAGAAAATCCATGCAAAATCTGTCAGCAGAAATGTGATCATTATCTGCCCCAATTTATAGCTGAAACAGTCTGTCTTTGTATGAAGCTTCTCGTTTATCCAGGTCCGGATGCCTTTCAGTTCGTATCCGAGAATCTGATACAGACCATGAATGCCTCCCCACACCACATAAGTCCAGGCTGCCCCATGCCAGAGGCCGCTGACCAGAAATGTAACCATCAGGTTCCGGTATCTCTTTTTCCTGGAGCACCGGCTGCCTCCCATAGGAATATACAGGTAGTCCCGGAACCAGCTGCTCAGAGAAATATGCCACCTGCGCCAAAATTCCGAGACAGATTTTGCAAAATACGGCGTATCAAAATTTTCCATCAGCTGAAAATCCATCACCTGGGCCGCACCTATAGCAATAGTGGAATAGCTGGCAAAATCACAGTAAATCTGCAGTGCAAACGTGGCTGCTCCCACACTCAGGCCAAACCAGCCATGCATTTGATAATTATCAAACACCTGATCCACCAGCACTGCTGCCCGGTCTGCAATTACCATCTTCTGGAACAGCCCCCAGAGCATCAGCATCAGACCGCCTGCCACCCGATCGTAGTTCCAAAGCTTCTTTTCCGGCAGTTTTTGAATCTGTGTCAGCAGATTTCCGGATCGTTCAATAGGCCCCGCCACCAGCTGGGGAAAGAAGGACACAAACAGGGCATAGCGGAAAAAATTCCGTTCCGGCTTCACCGTTCCCCGGTATACATCCACCGTATAGCTGAGGGCCTGAAAGGTATAAAAAGAAATACCCACCGGAAGCAGTACATCAAAAGGCTTGTCCACAACCGTAAGATGAAGCATGCGCAAGGCTGTATTTACATTGGCCAGCAGAAAATCAAAATATTTAAACAGAATCAGAATAGAGAGATTGAGCACAAAGCCTGCCGCAACTGCCAGCTTTCTTTTCTCTTCCGGTACTCTGCCCATCACAAGCCCGCTGAGCCATGTAATCACTGTGGATGCAAGAATCAGCAGCGCATACTTGGGGTTCCAGCCCATATAGAAAAAATAGCTGGCAATAAGAAGCCAGAAGCAGCGCATTTTCCGGGGCACCAGAAGATATAAGAGCACCACCAGCGGAAAAAAGACGCCAAATTGTAAGGAATTAAAAAGCATAGGACTCTCCTTTAACGATATTCTGCCATCAGTTTCCGGAAAGCAGGCATAGAATGAACAATCGTCTCTTCTGCAACGCAGTAGGCGATCCGCACATACCCCGGACATCCGAAATCATCGCTGGGCACCAGCAGCAGATCATACTTCTTCGCCCGCTCACAGAATGCATACGCATCCTCCTCCAGAGCCTTCACAAAGAGATAAAAAGCTCCCTGGGGCGGAACACATTCATAACCAAGCCCTTCCAGCCCGCCCATCAAAAGATCCCGATTCTGTTGATAAGCAGAGATATCTCCCGTATCCTCCACACATTCCGCTGCCACCTGCTGAAACAGAGCCGGTGCGCATACATAGCCCAGCACCCGTGCCGCTCCCGCAATGGCCGGAAAAACTTTCTTATAGTCCTTAAGACGGCTGGGAATAACAATATAGCCGATACGCTCCCCCGGCAGAGACAGCGATTTGCTGTAGGAATAGCAGACCAGGGTATCGTCATAATCATTCGTAAGATAAGGTACTTCCACCCCGTCATACACAATTTCCCGGTAAGGCTCGTCCGAAATCAGGTAAACAGGCTCTCCATATTCCTGCGACTTCCTCCTAAGAAGTCCGGCAAGCTCACGCAGAGACTCCGCTGTATATACCACTCCGGAAGGATTGTTGGGAGAATTCACAATTATCCCCTTTGTCTTCGGCGTGATCATCCCTTCCAAAGCCTTCATATCTATTTGAAAATCCGGCAGATGGGGCTGTACCACCTTAAGCTCTGCTCCAATTCCTTCTACCCAGCAGCGGTATTCCGGAAAAAACGGCGCAAAGGTAATAAATTCATCCCCCGGATTTCCCAAAGCTTTTATACAGATACTTATGGACGCAGCAGCGCCGCAGGTCATAAATATATTTTCCGCCGTAAAACTCTCTCCAAAACGGCGGTTCAAAGAATCTGCTATAATCCCCCGCACCTTACCGTCTCCAGGCGCTGGTGAATAAGCATGTATTGTCTCCGCCGGCTCTTCCATCAATCTCAAAACCGCCCGTTTCACCGAATCCGGCGCCGGAATACTGGGATTGCCCAGACTGAAATCATATACCCGATCTGCTCCCACCTCCGCCTTTCTCTGCAGGCCAAAGGAAAAAATCTCACGAATAATCGAGCTTTTACTGCCAAGCTCATAACACTCCTGCGATATCATAACTTTACTCCTCCTCACCTCTAAAGGGTCTTTGCAGCACAATTATATTCATTTTACTATTTGCCGCATTAAAGCGCAAGAAAGTTTTCATCATTTTATGGAATAATTCCCGGAATCCGGCCGGACTGTAATCGAATAAGTCCTTGGGCATTTCCGATATCCCCTGTTCGAAAACCACACAATTAAAAAACCTGTCCAAATTCCCTTACAGGCTGTCCGGACAGGTCTTTCAACATAATTATTTTATTAAATGCCAGGCTTATACAAGCTCCAGTACAACTTCCATAGCCGCATCACCTTTACGGGGACCAATCTTGATGATTCTTGTATAACCACCATTCCGGTTCACATACTTGGGTGCAATCTCATCAAAAAGCTTTGCAGGCATGTCAATCTTCTTTGTATTTTTCTTTCTTCCAGCGGCCTTCTCCGGAACCTCGGTTACCGGATAAAGAACCTTCAGCATCTGGCGTCTCGCATGAAGTCTGGAAGGCATATCCTTCTTGATGGTCTTCTCCACTTCATCAAATACGGTAACCTTCTTGCCGTCTACCACTTCTTTTACTCTCTTGCCGTCCTTATCCTTGCGGGGAACCTTAGCGGTTACGGTTACGGTCTCGTAATTATCCTTTTCCTTCACTGCAAGCGCAATCAAGCCCTCAGCAATTTTGCGTACTTCCTTTGCCTTTGCCTCTGTGGTTACAATCTTTCCATGATGCAGAAGGGCTGTCACCTGATTTCTCAGCAGTGCCTTTCTCTGACTGGAAGTTCTGCTAAGTTTTCTATACTTTGCCATTTTTCTTTCCTCCATTCGTGGAACCACATCCTCATGCTTCTTCGGGCTTACTGAGGAGGGTTATAATCCATTACTCATCACTTAAAACAGCAGAACCTTCTCGAACAAGTTCAAGAAGCATCACCCAACCGATTCGTTTCACTCATCACTTGGGTTCAGCTGTAATCCAAGCTCTTTCAGCTTTGCAAGAACCTCTTCCAGGGACTTCCGGCCCAGGTTGCGGACCTTCATCATATCCTCGGAAGTGCGGTTACAAAGCTCTTCTACGGTATTGATACCGGCTCTTTTCAAACAATTATAAGAACGAACGGACAGTTCCAGCTCGTCTATGTTCATTTCAAGAACCTTTTCCTTCTCATTATCCTCT
>CATJHO010000155.1 GCA_949740535.1 uncultured Lachnospiraceae bacterium | reverse complement strand
CAATTCAAGCGGCTTAAGAAACGTAAGCTTTACCACAATGTATAACATAGTATAGCACAAAATAACCGGAAATGGCGAAATGATTGGAATATGTTTGAAATATCATTTTACCCCAAACCTACCCTGTCTCGACACCACAAACTATTTCTGGTAAACTAAAATCAAACATAAGACAAATTTTATTTCCAACCAGAAAGGACCGAAAAATCATGCCCGAACTTCCGGAAGTTGAAACCATAAAGAATGTACTGGAACCTCAGATAAAGGGACTTGTTATAACCGAAGTAACCGTAAGGCGTCCGGAAATCACCGCCTTCCCCAAAGCAGAGGAATTCTGCAGGCGGCTGGCAGGGCAGACCATTTCCCACATGATACGCAGGGGGAAATTTCTGGGTATCTGCCTGCAGACAAATGACCATGTAATACTCCACCTGCGAATGACCGGCTGTCTATTGCTTATCCCGGCAGACTTGCCGGAAGAAAAGCATACACATATTATTTTCCATCTGAATGACGGCCGGGAACTGCGTTTCTCCGACACCCGGCGTTTCGGGCGCTTCTGGCTGATTGGTGCAGGGGAGACAGATACATACAGCGGAATTCATAAATTGGGAATTGAACCCTTTGACAGCGCACTTAATGCAGAATATCTGAATTCTCATATGGGAAAACGCAGAAAAGCCATAAAAGAATGCCTGTTAGATCAAAGCATCATCGCAGGCATTGGCAATATTTATTCCGATGAAATTCTATTTATGGCAGGCATTCATCCCATGCGTCCAGCTGACAGTTTAACGCCTGTCGAGTGGGATCGCCTTGCTGCCGCTATTCCGGAACAGCTTCTGTTTTTTATTGAAAAAAACAAAACAGCTCCGGAGGAATACCTGGAAACCAAAGGACAGGATTACCGCAACACACCATTTCTACAGGTCTATGGACATCAGGGCAGACCCTGTCCTAAATGCGGGGAAACTCTCTGCCGGATGGTAATTGGAAACAGGGGAAGTGTGTACTGTCCGGTCTGTCAGATAATTTAGAAAGCTGCTCCTTTTCATACAGGCTGCAGGCAAAAGTAGATGGCTGTGTTACCCATGAAAACGGGGATGTAACACAGGGCAGAGAACTATTTGAGGCATTTTTTCATTACATCTTCTGCTCCAGCCGGCCCTGAATCATCGTAGAAGTCAGGAGAATCACAATTGTGCCCACGATCATCAGCGTAGACAGCGCATTTACATCCGGCGACACGCCTTTGCGGACCATCCCCAGAATCTTAAGCGGCAGGGTAGTACTCTCCGGCCCTGCTGTAAAGAAGCTGACCACCACATCATCCAGAGACATTGTCAGAGCAAGCATCCCTCCGGAGATCACGCCTGGAGAGATCATAGGCAGAGTCACCCGCATGAAAGTGCGGAATTCATTGGCCCCCAGATCTCTGGCCGCTTCCTCAATGGAACGGTCAAACCCGGCCAGCCTCGCCCGCACGGTAATCACCACAAAGGGCATGGAAAAGGTCACATGAGAAATAATCAGCGTCGCCATATTCATACTGATATTCAGGGAAGTAAAGAAAATCAGCAATGCAATGGCAAACACCAGTTCCGGGATCACAATCGGAATATAAAGGGATGTACTGAGAACATTCTTCAGCTTAAACTCAAACTTATACAGTCCCAGGGCGCACAGGGTTCCGATAATCACTGACAGCACAGTACTTACCCCGGCTACAATTACTGTGTTCACAAAAGACTGCATCAGCTGCCGGTTTTCAAACATTTTTCCATACCATTCAAAGGTAAATCCTTCAAATACAATATTCATCTTAGAGGTATTAAAGGAAAATGCAATTACCACAAAAATCGGCAGGTACAAAAAGAGATAAATCAGACAGGCGTAAAATACACTGCCCGGCCTGAATTCACGTACACGTCTCTGCTTTTTCATTCGAATCCCTCCTTGAATAAATAATTTCTGCCGGCACTGCACCTTTGTGCATTTGTCCTTTTTTGCTCTCTTCTCCGCCGTAGCCCCGGCTTGATTCCGCTTTGCTTCATGTCTAGGCCATATCTTCCAGGCTTCCTACTTTTGTGTAAAGGCGCATCAGGACCAGTGTAATTATGATTAGTACAATGGACAGCACTGCCCCCAGCGGCCAGTTCCTTGCGGACAGGAACTGGTTCTTTATTAAGTTTCCGATATACATGGTCTTTGCACCGCCCATCATATCTGAGATGAAGAAAAATCCCAGGGATGGAATAAAGGTCTGAATAGATCCGGCAAAGATTCCCGGCATGGTCAGCGGAAGGATCACCCGTGTGAATACATGCACCCTTCCTGCTCCCAGATCTCCGGCCGCCTCCAGGAGAGATCCGTCCAGCTTCTCAATTGATGTATAAATCGGCAGTACCGTAAACGGCAGCAATGCATACACCATACCCAGAAGCACTGCCCCATCTGTATAAAGCATCTCCAGGGGCTGTCCGATCAGCCCAATCCTCTGAAGAAAATGGTTGATAATCCCCTCCGTGCGCAGAAGGGTATTCCACCCATACGTGCGAATCAGTGAATTCGTCCAGAACGGAAGCATCAGCAGCAGTACCAGCATCGGCTTCCACTTCCTGGGCGCATTGGCGATAATATAAGCAAAGGGATATCCCGCCAGCAGACAGATCACCGTAGTCTTCAAAGACAGCAGCAGTGAATCCAGGAATACCTTCGCGTATTCACTCTGAAACAGACTGCCGTAATTGGAAAGCGTAACGGTAAAGTCTACCCCGCCATAAGCATTTTTTGTCAAAAAGCTGATTCCAATCACATAGATCAGGGGTATCATCAAAAACACTGCCAGCCAAATCACCGTAGGTCCTACGGTTCCTGCAGTCCCCAGATGTTTTTTAAAAGATTTGATCATTGGTCATCCCCTCTATCTTCACAGACCGCTCAATCACATTGTAAATCTGCTCCTCAGCTGTCCGCATCACCACTGCCTTCCCTGGATTCCAGTACACATTTACCACAGTTCCCACAGGTACCAGCTCATCCTCAGCCGGTGTCTCTGCCTTCAGCATCTGGCCGTTTGGCAGTTCCACCATGGTTTTATTGATGGAACCAACAAAGATATGCTCCCGGACCTGGCCCCGGAAGCGGAATCCCTCTACCGGCTCCAGAGAAAGCTTCAGATTTTCCGGGCGGACACAGAGATACACCATTTCTTCCAGCCGATAACCTGTTTCTTCAATCCGGGCCTTTCCTGATTCCATGGTTACCTCAATGGCCTCCTGGGTCATTTCCTCAATGTAACCCTCTATGATATTGGATTCCCCGATAAAATCCGCCACAAATTTTGTCTTTGGATGATTGTAAATCTCCTCCGGTGTCCCCACCTGCTCCAGATTTCCCCGGTTCATAACGGCAATCCGATCGCTCATGGTCAGAGCTTCCTCCTGATCATGCGTTACATAGATAAACGTAATGCCCAGCTGTTTCTGCAGATGCTTCAGCTCCACCTGCATCTGCTTGCGCAGCTTCAGATCCAGCGCTCCTAAGGGCTCGTCCAAGAGCAGAACCTTGGGCCGGTTCACCAGCGCCCGCGCTATGGCCACCCGCTGCTTCTGACCGCCGGACATCTGGGACGGCATCCGCTTCTCCAGTCCGTCCAGCCGCACCAGCTTGATCATTTCTTCCACCCGGCGGCGGATCTCATCTTTTTTCACCTTTTTCTCCACCAAGCCAAAGGCAATATTGTCAAATACATTCATATGGGGAAACAGAGCGTAATTCTGAAATACTGTATTTACGTCCCGCTCATTGGGCTTCCTGCTCTCCACATCCGCCCCTTCCAGAAAGATCTGCCCGGAATCAGGGTATTCAAATCCTGCTATCATCCGCAGGGTCGTGGTTTTTCCGCAGCCAGACGGTCCCAGCATGGTCAGGAATTCTCCTTCTTCCACACCCAGGTCCAGCCGCTTAACCACCCGCTCGCCGTCAAAACTCTTATCCACATCCTTCAGACGGATGATTACCTTATCTCTGGTCTGTTCCATTTAGTTCCTCCCCGGTTTACAGGGTCTTGTATCCACGCTCCCCTGTGCGAATCCGCATTACATCGTCAATGGTTGAAATAAAGATTTTGCCGTCCCCCACACTCCCTGTGGTCAGCTTTTGCTGGAGTTCGCACAAAATTTCTTCCAGGTCCTCATCCCAGACCACTGTCATCACATGAATCTTCGGAAGCAGATTCATATCCAGATTCAATTCCTCAAAATCCTTTGCGTCCGCTTTCTGCCGTCCGCAGCCCATGGCTGCCGTGACTGTCATTCCGGAATACTCATTTTTCGCCAGAATCTTCTTAATAATATCCAGTTTATCCGGTCTTGTGATAATTTCAATCTTCTTCATAACAGCCTCCCTCAGTTTGTCTTCATCTTTGTAAACACTTCGTCATACCAGGTTACTGCATCCCCTACCTCGCCTATAAGGGTGGCCCGCTCAATCTCAGAAGCCTCCACATTGCTTCCCGGATTGTTGAGATACTCTTCGTCCATAATTGCAAGGGCCGCATCATTGTGGCATACACTGGGAAATTCATCCAGGATCAGTTTGTAGATCTCCGGTCTGTGTATAAAATCTATAAATTTCTCCGCATTCTCCACATTCTGGGCATTGGCTGTCATCACGAAATTATCCATAGAAATCTGACAGGGCTCTTCTGTAAATACCACATCTATGTCTGGATTCTCCTTGATTGCCATTCCCGCATCTGTGTTGTAGACAATGCCCACTGCCACATCATTTGCCGCCAGCAAAGTTTTGGGACTGTCACTGTCGTAAGCTTTGATGTTGGGCTGCAGCTGCAGGAGCCAGGGCAGTGAAGCCTCAATCACCGCCTGATCCCGGCTGTTGGAATCCTGTCCCTGGGCTTTCAGTGCAATACCTACAATCTCTCTTACATCATCTACCGCCACAATATTATTCTCCAGAGCCGGATTCAGAAGATCATCAAAGGTGTGGATCTCCACTCCCAGCTCTCTGCATTTCTCCTTGTTTACCGCAATCACCGTGATTGTGCTCATGAAAGGAATGGTATACGTGTTGTCCGGGTCAAATTCCAGTCCCAGGGCAGCGGGACTGATATTTCCCAGATTCTCAAGATTTTCCTTGTGAATGGGCTGAATCAGATCCTGCTCCACCATCGCCTCTACCACATAATTGCTGGCCATCACCAGATCGTACTGATCGGAACCGCCTGCCGTCAGCTTGGCAAGCATCTCCTCGTTGGAGGAAAATGTAGATTCGATCACTTTAATTCCCGTCTCCTCTTCAAAGGCATCATAGACATTCTGGGGAATATATTCCGTCCAGTTGTACACATACAGCTTCTCCCCGCTGTCCTTCTTTCCACAGCCGGCAAGGGCCGGCACGCAGAGAAGGGTCATTATCAACAGTGCTGCTATTTTTCTTTTCATCTTATCTTCCTCCTGTTCCCGTTCTGCAGCAGCATTATGCACACTGGTAAGAAAAGAATCTCTGTCCATTAAATGCCGCCTGTAAACTCTTCCGTGTGTTTCACTGATACTGCTGTTTAAAAACCAAATAAATTTTTTCTGTAATGGATTCCCTGCCCTCTCTTGACAAGAACATACACGATCGAGAAAGAGCAAATTTTGTGTTCTGAGGCGTGTATGTCCTTGTCAAGAGAGGGTATGCATCCTTATGCATAAAAAATAGGACTGGAGAAAGCTTTACTGACTTTCCCGTCCTATGTGCTTCTAACCAATGAACTCCATCCGTCTCCGGATGAAACCACCATATTAGGCGAGGCTCTTTTTCAACGCTCCCCGCACTTTGCATTATATATAAAAGTGCAGGGCGCGTCAATGGTTTTTATTAATTATTTTTCCTATTTTTTGATTCTTGCCACACCGCTTTCTATCGCTGCCCTGGCAGCCGCATCTGCTACAGCAGACCTCAGTCTCTTATCAAAGGCTGCCGGAAGTATATAATCGGCGCTAAGCTCCTCCTCACTGACCAGACCGGCAATTGCATATGCGGCGGCAATTTTCATCTCATCATTGATATCGGATGCTCTGACATCCAGCGCGCCGCGGAACAGGCCCGGAAAACAAAGAACATTATTTACCTGATTGGGAAAATCCGAACGCCCCGTGGATACCACTGCCGCTCCTGCCGCCTTCGCATCCTCCGGAAAGATCTCCGGTGTCGGGTTGGCGCAGGCAAAAATAATCGGGTCCGGCGCCATGGAGCGGACCATCTCCCTGGTAAGTGTTCCAGGCGCTGACACGCCGATAAAAACATCGGCCCCTTTTATGACTTCTGCAAGAGACCCCTTCTCCTGGTTAAAATTCGTAATGCGGGCCATCTCCTCCTTTATAGGATTCAGCCCTTCCCGCCCCGCATAAATCGCTCCTTTTCGATCCGTCATAACAACATTTTTCAGTCCCATGGCTATCAACAGCCGGATAATTGCAATTCCTGCCGCACCGGCTCCGGAAGTAACGATTTTTATGTCCTCCATGCGTTTATTGACCAGCTTCAGCGCATTGATCATCCCCGCAAGCGTGATGACGGCAGTTCCATGCTGATCGTCATGAAAGATAGGAATATCGCAGCTTTCTTTCAGCCTCTTCTCAATTTCAAAACAGCGCGGAGAAGAAATGTCCTCCAGATTGATTCCGCCAAAGCTTCCTGCCAGAAGGCGGACCGTATTGACAATCTCATCCACATCTTTGCTGCGGATACACAGCGGAACCGCGTCCACTCCTCCGAATTCTTTAAAAAGGACACATTTTCCTTCCATGACCGGCATTCCTGCCTCCGGGCCGATATCGCCAAGCCCCAGCACTGCCGTTCCGTCCGTCACAACCGCAACCGTGTTCCAGCGTCTGGTCAGCTCATAGCTTTTGTTTACGTCCTTCTGTATCTCAAGGCAGGGCCGCGCAACCCCCGGCGTATACGCAAGACTCAGGGCCTCCTTTGTATCCACAGCCGCTCTGGACACCACTTCCAGCTTTCCTTGTAACGCATAATGCATATGCAGGGATTCTTCTTCGTAATTCATAGCAAACCTTCTTTCTCTAATTTTTCTTCCAGCAGAAACAGCTCTGTTTGTTATTTTACCATAAATAAATCTGTCTGCATACTTTTTGTTTATATCTTCAGCCTTTCCGCATGGCTGCCAGTTTTTCGCAGTCTGCTGTAACCGCTCAATTCTGCAAACTGTTTCTCAACATACGAGCCCTTTTACCGCTCTTCAATCCGGTATTCCAGCCCTGCTTCTTTCATCAATTCCATATAAGGCTTTGAAGGAAAATATTCCGGTGAAAAGACCCCGGCGGCCTTCCAGATCCCTCTTCCCAGCAGCTCAATTCCAAGGGCAGCTCCAAAACCGGTCTGTGCCGCCACTGCCTGCATTCCCCAGTTCTTTATGGATTCCTGATTATCAAACGGCTGATAGATGAAATATTCCTTTCTTTCCCCGTCCTTTATTCCAATACAGTGGACCCCTACGCACATACCGCCGATCATCCGGGCCCCTGTATCCTTAGGCTGAGGCGCGCAGGCCGCCACCACATCTCTGGGAATCACACAGACGCCGTCCACCTCTATTGGACGGGTGCTGCGAAGGCCCAGGGCATTGATAACCTTCAGGGCATTGAGCAGTCTGTCATCCAGGGCAATCTTAAAGCTGGCCTTTTTCAATCCGTACTTTTTGAGATAGCGGGGCAGCGTCACTACCTCCTCATGCTCCACCTTCACCAGACGGTTGATTCCAAAAGGCTTTGGCAACCAAAACTCCTCTTCCCCTGCAAAAGCATCCTCAATTCGAAATCCTTCCTCCAAGCTCCACTCTGCATTGGGGTTCATGACCTCATCCAGAACCGTCCACACATTGAAACCAAATTGAACTTCATCCTTCCCGGCTCCCGGAACCTTCAGATTACCGCCATCCTTTACATGGACCTCCCACAGCTCATCAAAAAGATATTCTGCCGCATATTTGGCAAATACATTCACCACTCCGGGATCAATTCCCAGACAGATACAGGCGGTCAGGCCCTTTTCCTTCCACTGCTCATGACGGTCAAAATTGTACTTTGTCATGGGTTCCAGATAGCTTCCCTCAAATCCGATTCCAAAGTCCGGATGCTCCTTGGGTACCGACCAGGTCCCCATGCTGCCATAGGATGCTCCCGCCTCATAGGCTGCATCAAAGATGTAATTACTCACAAAAGGGGCGGCAGCATCCATGACAAAATCAATGTGGTGTTCCTGTATCAGTTTTACCAGCTCTGCCTTTTGGCGGGCATCTACACGGACTGCCCTGTAAACCGTTGCAGCAGCTGCTTTTGGATTCTGTTCTTCTGGCTTTAATGTGCTTGAGGATTCTTCCTTTCCTGTCCAGTTTTTCAGATGTTCCTGTACTTCCCGCGCCCGATCTTCCGAATAATCAGCGATTAAAACGTATTTTAACCAAATTCCATTGGGATCCCGTCTCTTCAGAACCTTTAAAATACATTCTCCCACTGCGCCTGCCCCTGCCAGCATCATTCTCATTTCTTTGTATTCCCCCTTCTTGCAAAATACTTTCAGAAAGCTCTGTTGGAATCTTGAGATGAGTGCCGTTTCACTTACGTTTCTGCCGGACAGGCTCAAATGCCTGTGGTTCACAGCTATAAAAAAAGAGACAAATGCCGTGTAAGCATCTGTCTCTCTGTCCTTTTACCAGTTGGTTATAGCCACGTAGGCGGCGGTCTCCCGCTCTCTCCAGAGTTCCGTCGGACAACCTTCCTTCTGCCTGTCAGTTTCCACGAGAAAGCCGATCCGCTTTCTCATTTGCTTCTTCGGCGCTTCCTCATTCATCTGCTTCGGAAGTCTCTAGGGTTATCCTCTGCCGGTTTATGTAACTGTAAATATTATAGCAGTTTTCCTTTCTCAATGCAAAATCTTTTTCTGATATCTGTCAAAAAACAGCACCGCCTTAGGTTCATTTTACGCCTGTGCTCTGGCTTCCTGTGCAATCCGGCGGATATCCGGTATGGCAATCAGAATCGGATACAGCACCATGCTGATCACCAGGCCGCCGATTCCCTGGACTATGTTGGCGGGCACACTCGCCGCTGCAGCCGCCAGACCGTACAACGGGCACTCACAGAGAAAATACCCTCCTGCTGCAAGAAGAATGTCTGCAGCTCCCCCAAGGGCAACAGCTGCACAGCAGGTCTTCGCATTCTTCCCCATCTTCCGGTAAATGCTTCCTGCTGCAAAGGCAATTGCTCCCTTGATGACAAACGTAATGGGTACATAGACAAAATAACCTCCCAGCAGATCTGCCATGGCAGAGCCGATGCCTGCCGCCAGAAGCCCCCAGCCCGGTCCCAGAATAACACCTGCGAGAATTACAATTCCATCTCCCGGATGAATGTACCCGCCTGTTCCCGGCGTGGGAATACGTATAGACATGGTTGCCACACAGGCGAATGCCGCCAGAAGCGCGGCCATAACAATTTTCTTCAGATTTGAATTCATAATAAAAGCCTCCTCTTTTGGTTTTTCCTATTATATTTCAAATCTGGTATTGTTAAAATAGCCAGTAATCTACTTTTTAACCAGTCCAGTTTTGTGTTTTTTCATGCTGTTCTTTATTGTATTGCATATCAAAATTCCAGGCAGCGTAAAAACCCAGTTTACAACTGAGCTCCTGCCCCATTTCGTATTTATGCCTGTATCACCTCAAACAGTCCCTTCACGGCCGGATAGATCTGCCGGAACTTCTGGTACTGCTTCCCATAACGCTCTACATGCTCAGGAACCGGCTCTATGGTATCCACAACCCGCACAATCTTCTCCGCTGCCTCTTCCACGTCTGCATACCTGCCACAGGCCACAGCCGCCAGCATGGCGCCGCCCATGGCTGGTCCCTCTTCGCTTTCGGGGATGTCCACCTTGATATTAAAGATATCCGCAATCATCTGCCGCCACAGCGGACTTCTGGCCCCGCCGCCGCAGATTTTGGTCCGTTCAATCCGAATTCCCAGAGACTCTGCCACCTCAAAGGAATCCCGCAGGGCAAATGCAACGCCTTCCAGAACTGCCTGGGTCATGTCCTCTCTTGTAGTGTCCATGGTCATTCCTATAAAAGTTCCCCGCGCATTGGGATCGTTGTGGGGACTCCGCTCGCCCATGAGATAAGGCAGGAAAAACACATGATTTCTGCCCAGCTCTCTGATGCCTGTCTGCTCCCCTGCATAATCCCTGGTCTTCAGAATCTCATCCATCCACCACTTGTTGCAGGAAGCAGCGCTCAGCATACAGCCCATGAGATGAAAATGCCCGTCTGCATGGGCAAAGGAATGCAGAGCATTGTTTTCATCCACGCCGAATGTTTTACTGGAGATAAAGATGGTTCCGGAGGTTCCCAGAGAAATGTTGCAGCTTCCCTCCCCTACGGTTCCTGTTCCCACCGCTGCCGCCGCATTATCTCCGGCCCCTGCAGCAATTTTCACCTTTTCCGGCAGACCCAGCTCTGCAGCCAGTTCCGGTTTCAGCGTTCCCACAGCCTCATAGCTCTCAAAGATTTTCGGAAGCTGGCTCTCTTTTAACCCGCAGATCTCCATCATTTCCCTGGACCAGCACTTATTCTTTACATCAAAAAGCAGCATACCGGACGCGTCCGACACGTCTGTACAGAAGGTTCCGGACAATCGGTAGGCCAGATAGTCCTTGGGCAGCATCAGTTTCTCGATCCGTGCGAAATTCTCCGGTTCCTGATTCTTTACCCACAGCACCTTGGGAGCCGTAAAGCCCGCAAAAGCTATGTTGGCCGTACAGGCGGAAAGCTTCTCTTTTCCAATCTCCTGATTGAGATAATCTGTCTCCCTGACAGTTCTCCCGTCATTCCAGAGAATTGCCGGACGGATCACCCGATCCTCCCTGTCCAGAATCACAAGACCGTGCATCTGGCCGCCAAAGCCGATTCCGGCCACCTGGGACCGGTCACAGGCTGCGGTCAGCTCCTTTAATCCCTCTACAGCCTGGATATACCAGTCCTCCGGATTCTGCTCCGACCAGCCAGGCTTTGGGAAATACAGGGGGTATTCTCTTGATACGATTTTCTGAATCTTACCTGCTTCGTCCATCAGCAGCAGCTTAACCGCTGAGGTTCCCAGATCAATTCCTATATACAGCATATGTTTTCTCCATTCCAGTTCCGCAGTACCTTGACACTGCCCCTTGTTATAGATGCATTTCCGGCCGTTAAATTCCGTCCGTAAATCCATCTGGGCCATTGAATCGGTACTGCTGTTTTATCTCCAGTTCCGCAGTACCTTGACACTGCTGCTTTTTATCCAAAAGGGTTCTCTGTCTTATAAAGCATGCCTCTGGGCTGATTGAAACCAAGCGCATCCGGCTCTACACCCAGGTATTTGAACACCTCGAACAATTCCCGTCCATAATGCCCAAAGGCTACGGCCCCATGGTGGGGATAATTCCCTTCAATCAGTACATGGCGGTAGAAGCGTCCCATCTCCGGAATGGCAAAGATTCCGATGGCGCCAAAGGAACGTGTGGCTGCAGGAAGCACCTCGCCCTGGGCCACATAGGCCCGCAGCTTACAGTCTGCCGTGCTCTGAAGACGGAAGAAGGTGATATCACCGGGCGCAATATCTCCCTCAAGGGTTCCCTGGGTTACTTCTTCCGGAAGACTTCTCGCCATGATCAGCTGGTGCTTCATAGCACAGAAGGAAAGCTTTTTGGAGCTCGTATTGCCGCAGTGGAAGCCCATAAAGGTATCCTTGTGGGTATAGTTGTATTTTGGCTGAATCTCTTCCCGATAAATGTCTGCCGGAACTGTATTGTTAATATCAAGCAGGGTCACCGCATCCTGGCTTACGCAGGTTCCGATAAACTCGCTGAGAGCACCATAGATATCCACCTCACAGGATACGGGAATCCCCCGGCCTGTGAGCCGGCTGTTCACATAACAGGGAACAAAGCCAAACTGTGTCTGGAAGGCAGGCCAGCATTTTCCAGCGATGGCAGCGTACTTCCGGTACCCCTTGTGCTCCTCCACCCAGTCAAGCAGTGTCAGCTCATACTGGGCAAGTTTGGAAAGAATCTGCGGTTTTTGATTGCCCTCACCAAGCTCCTCCTCCATATCCTTTACCACATCGGGAATCCGGGGATCCTCTGCGTGCTTATTAAATGCTTCAAAAAGGTCCAGTTCGGAGTTTTCTTCGATCTCTACACCCAGATTATACAATTGCTTGATGGGCGCATTGCAGGCAAGGAAGTTTAAAGGCCTTGGTCCGAAGCTGATGATCTTAAGACTGCTTAGTCCCACAACCGCGCGGGCGATGGGAAGAAATTCGTGAATCATGTCCGCACATTCCTCCGCGGTTCCCACTGGATACTCCGGAATGTAAGCGCGCACGTTGCGAAGCTTCAGATTGTAGCTGGCGTTCAGCATGCCGCAGTAAGCATCTCCCCTGCCCTGTATCAGAGAATCTCCTGACTCCTCGGCCGCTGCCACGAACATCACCGGACCGTCAAAGTGCTTTGCCAGAAGAGTTTCCGAGATCTCCGGCCCAAAATTGCCCAGGTAAACTACCAGCGCGTTACAGCCGGCCTTCTTTACGTCCTCCAGCGCCTGCACCATATGTATTTCGCTCTCTATGATGCAGATAGGACATTCGTAAATATCACCTGCCTCATATTTTTCCTCGTAAGCCCTTACTAAAGCTTTTCTGCGGTCTACAGACAAAGACGCCGGAAAACAGTCCCGGCTTACTGCTGCAATTCCTGCTTTTACAGATGGGATATTTATCATTCGTACTTCCTCCTGCTGTTCCAGTTCCACAGCCGCTTTCCACTCCTGATTTAGAAATTCTGCCCTGAAGAACCGGGATTTTATTATATAGTTTATTAATAAAACTAACCAAATTTATCCTATCATTTTATGGAAACGAATGCAAGTATGATCTTTTGGGAACGGCAAATAGACATGCCGGCACAAGGCACACTCTTTGGGACAAAGGTATTGCCCTTTCCCGCCCTGCACAGTATAATAATATCAAATGCGATAAACCAAGGGGGACGCCATATGGAAAACTTAAAATACAAAGCACTGGCACTGGATTTAGACGGAACTTTAACAGACAGCAGTAAAAACCTTCCGCCAAGGAATAAAGAGGCCCTCTGGAAAGCCATGGACCTGGGTGTGAATGTAATTTTGATATCCGGCCGTTCAGTTATGGGGATTACCGGTCTTGCAAAGGAACTGGAATTTGAGAAACGTGGCGGAATCATCGCCGCTTTTAATGGCGGTAAAATCTTTGATTACAAAACCGGCGCCATGATTCAGCAGCTGTTTTTCCCAAAGGAAGCCATCGCTGACACCTGTGCCATTGTAAGAAAATACGGCGCCCAGCCCCTTTCTTATACAGACACCTGTATTGTGGCAGAGACAGATACGGATCCTTATGTTCTGGCCGAATGCAGATGCAACTCAGCTGTTGTCAAAAAGGTTTTGGATCTTCCGGAATTTCTGGACTATCCCATTCCCAAGATTCTGGGGGCGGGAGAACACGAACGGCTTGTAAAAGCCCGTGATGAATTCCTTGCTGCCTATTCCCATATCTGTGACAGCTTTTTTGCAGAGTCTTATTTTCTGGAGCTGGCGCCAAAAGGCGTTGCCAAGGATAAGGCCCTGGCCAGCATCTGCGAATATCTGCATATTACCAGAGAGGAAGTCATGGCCTGCGGCGACGGATTTAATGACATTCCCATGCTCACATATGCCGGCCTTGGCATTGCCATGAAAAACGCTTATCCGGAGACACAGGAACAGGCAGACTGTATTGCTCCTTTTACCAATGATGAATGCGGTGTGGCCTGGGCAGTGGAAAAGTTTATACTCCAAACCTCTCCTCAAGGTTCATAACCTGTTCCATAGGGCCCACTCCTTCCGTGGCTCCCGGCTCTGACAGAGAAGCTGCCGCCGTGCAGATACCCAGACGAATGCTCTCCTTAAGAGACCATTCTTTCCAGGCTCCATAGAGAACACCGGCACAGAAGGCGTCACCGGCCCCTACCGTTCCTTTGATCCAGCCTTCAGGAAGGTTTAAGCTGTTAAGACTTATAAAGCTGCCGCTCTCATCCAGCCCGCTGCCGCCTTCCGGATAATGAATCACCGCCCAGGTGGATACTCCAAGCTCCTTCATTTTCCAGAGAGCCTCCTCCATATGCTCCTTATACAGCCGTTCCTCCTCGTCACGCAGAAGCACTCCTGTAATCTGCTGGGCTTCCAGTTCATTGATCACGCAATAGTCTGTATACTTCAGAGCCGGAGGCGCCAGAGTGCGGAACCGATCTCCCGTTTCACTCACTACATCAATCGAGGTCTTGATTCCGTGCCTTTTAGCCCCGGCCAGAAAGCGCGCCATCTTTGTTCCGTATTCTGCGTCCTTCTGGTCCAGTGCATCCAGTAACAGAATGTATCCCACATGAAGAAGTCCGCCCTTTAGCCGTTCCCAGTCCACACAAGTCTCATCAAAATAAGCATTTGCGCCCCGGTACTGGAAAAAAGTCCGCTTCTTCGTGGTATTGTCACTCATCACTGCCGTAAAAGAGGTCTTTCCACGGCGCTTCAACAGGCTCAAGTCTATCTGCTCAAACCTTCCAAGCTCCTCCAGAATAAAATCTCCTTCCGGATCTTCCCCAATAACACCCAGAGCCTCCAGAGGCAGATCCGGGTCCAGCTTTGCCAAATCCGTAAGTACATTGCACACAGCTCCGCCCATGGACCGTGTGATCCCTTCTGTGATTGTTGTAAGCTCACTCTGCCTGGGCCATCCTTCTATGGGATATGTAATATCTACAATCAGGTTCCCGGCTGCACAAATTCCCTTTTTCATAGTTCTCTCCATAGATTTGATTTTTTCGCAGCTTCACATCCCTGCCCTCTCTTTACAAAGGCATATCTCTAGAGACGCGAAAATTCTTACAAATCTATTTTACCACAAAACTGCAGCGCAGATCATCCTTCTTTGCATAATTTAGACAGCATCAGCCGCTTTGGTGAAGAAATACGATACATCATCAGGCATATCACCGACAGAATTCCCTCTACAATCAGCTGTGTCAAAATAACCCCATTCAGTTTCCAAAAATAATTCAGCACAATGACACCGGGAATAAAGAGCACCACATTTCGGAGCACTGTGACCGCAAGAGAGCCCCCTGCTTTTCCAAGAGCCTGAAAATAAGAAGTGACCATATGAATAATCCCAAGCAGCGGCGCATGAAAACACAGCAGACGCAGAAAATGGGCCGTCTGTGATATCAGATTCTCTTCATAGAGAAAGATCGACGCAAAACTTCTGCCAAATACCATAAAAAGAGCCGTAAACAAGCCGCCAAGGACCATTCCATAAATACTGCTGAGTCTCATAGCTTTTTCCAGAGGTTTTTCCCGTCCCGCACCATAATAAAATCCCAGCAGCGGCGCAATCCCCTGTGACAGTCCTACCGACAGCATGATCGGAAACATATCAATTTTATAGGCAATGCCATAGGACGCCACGGCGTCGGAGCCATAGAGCCCGATATAATTATTGAGGATAATGTTAGAGACACTCATCATAACGGTGATAAGCGCTCCGGGAATACCTATCGCAGTCACATTTTTAACCATCTGTTTTGTGGGCTGAAAGCTTCCAGGCGATAATACGGCCAATTCATTTCCCTTTCGCTCTTCACGGATAAGACAGGCACAATAATATACAGAAGCACATAAGAATCCTATAGACGTAGCCAAAGCTGCTCCTGCAGTTCCCATATGAAAAACCACAATAAAAATCCAGTCTAAAACAATATTTACCCCATTTCCTACCGCAATGCCGATGGTGCTTTCCTTAATCAGCCCAACTGCCCGCAGAGAATGCGTCAAACCATTTGACAGCATAATAAATGGAGCTCCTATAAAAATCCATTTCAAATAATCACAGGTATAGCCAAGATTCCCTTCATCTGCTCCAATGAGATGCGCGGCAGGTTTCAGCACCACAAGACCGGCCACAAGCACAATGATTCCGGAAATGATTATGGAATAGATGCAGAAATTCAGGCATTTGGCCGAATCGTCTTTTCTTCCCTCTCCCAGCTGTCTTGCAATCACACTGCTGCCTCCCATGCCAAATACACATGCAGCAGACATAATAATCAACAGAACAGGAACACAAAGAGTAACCGCTGCAATCTGATCCGCACTTTTTGTCAAAGACACAAAATAAGTATCTGCCAGATTATAGATCAATGTGGCAAGCTGGCCGAGCATGGCCGGAACGCCCAGTTTCATAATTATTGATGGTATATTTTCTCCTTCAAATACAGATGACATGCTAAATACCTCTCCCTATCTTGAATTTAATTAGAATATACGCTAAAATAAATACAAAAAACGAGACATATGTCTCGTTCAAGGAGAAATTCATGAAAAAAATTTATGATAAAAGCCGTGTCCTGGATGCCATCTCCGAATATAAATATAAAGATCTGCTGGAAAGCCTGCCTTTGGAATTATTCTTAATCGAATATGAACCCGGAGAATTGATTTGTGCGCCCTGGCTGGATGATTCCCTTTTTCAAATCGTACTCTCCGGAGAGCTGTCCATCTATTTCATCCGAAGTGATGGCAGCAAGTATTCCCTGGCCGCCGGACAGGGCAGTTATATTCTTGGAGAAATGGATCTGTTTCTCATAAAAAACACCAGCATCTATGCTAAAGTTACAAAAAAACTCACCAGTGTTGCCTTTATCACCAGGCACCACAGGGAAACGCTCTGCCAAAACAGCGGCTTCATGTATCTTGCAGGAGAAAGCATAGCTCAGAAAATGGCTGCAATGACCACCCTGGACGCAGCCCCATCCACCCTGCAGGAAAGAGTTCTATCCTACATGGAATTCCAATGTGAAAAGTGCAGGCTGAAAGGCATAGAAAAAACCGCCTTCCGCCTGCACTGCAGCGCCCGCCAGCTTCAACGCATTCTAAACACCTATGAAAAAGAAGGTGTAGTCGTGAAGACCGGCAAGGGCTCCTACCAATTACTACGCTACTCAGCCGCCGGCCACAGTCAAAATGCAGATGCAGCTGAATAAACGGGCGGACACCGGATATCGGAAATACCTGCCCGTTTATTTGACCGCCTTCGTCGTTCTGGCAGTCCTACAGCTCTTTCCGCAGTATATCTCCCACACCGCCGCCGGTATGGATGAGATAAAATTCCTCCTTCGTATATCCCGTCTCTTCCATGATGGCAAAAGCCATGGCGTCAAAAGCCGAAATAAAGGCCAGGGTGCTGGCCGAAGAGACAAGGCCCCAGCAGTCCGGCTCCCGGTCAATCTTGATCTTCAACACAATCTCTGCCGCCAGACCCAGCTTTGAATTCTCATTCTCCGTCACCCCAATGACGGTTAATCCCTTCTTCCGGGCCGCCGGGAGATAGTTCAAAATCTCCTGGGTATTCCCGCTCTTGCTGATCAGAATCAGCACATCCCCTTCCTGCATAGCTCCCAGTCCGCCATGAACCGAATCTGCCGGAGACAGGAAAAACGCCGGAACCTCCACCACACAGAGGGTATGGGCAATCCGCTTGGCCGCCTGGCCCGCTGTCCCGCAGCCTGCCAGAATTACCTTTCTTCCCTTCTTCTTTACGGAACCCAGAATCTCCGTAATCTTTGACATCACCTCATAGTCAATCCGATCCGCATTTCTGCTGAGTACTTCCGCCTCGTCCTTCATCGCTTTCTTTAAGCGTTCTTTTCTGTCCATTCTTATTCCTCTCCTTCCAACTGTACAACAGGGCCAGCCCCCATACATTATGATTCCAATCCCCACTGCAGCTTCAGCAGCCGGATCCCCGAAGGCGTCCGGAATACATTGCGCATAAATGCCTGTATGGCTTCCATACTTTCCCTGCTCTCATAGGAATTCACCAGGAAGTCTGCCTCCAAAAGAATCCGGTGGTCCAGTTCTTCCACATGGTTATAGGTATGATGATGGCCCACCAGCCAGGAAACCCGCTCCACCAGAGATAAATCATACCCCAGCCTTTCAAGCATCTCCTCTGCCAGAGGCGGTCCCTCTGCTTCCTGATGCCTGCCGCCGCAGTCTCCATATTTTTCCAGCGACACTTTGATACCAATATCATGCACAATCGCGGCAGTCTCCAGAATCTCCTGCATCTTAAGGTCAAGCCCTTCCATCTTCCCAATCTGCCGGGCAAAGCCCCAGACCTTCAGAAAATGCTGGATCCGCAGGGGATTCCCCCCGTCAAATTCCATCATAGCTTCCAAAAGCCTTGTCTGTCTCTCTTCGTTCACCGTAAAATCTCTCTTTCCGTATTGCAGTCCCCAGATACTGCTGTTCTATTCTAATGTAATCGGCGCTTCATACAGCTTCTCCGGCATCCGGATCTGCACACAGCCTCCGTCCACCGCCAGCGTCTCGCCGGTGATTCCGTCACTCTCCTCAGATGCAAGAAATACAACGGCCGGCGCAATCTTCTCTGCCGTATTCAGTTCGGGCAGAGCACCCATCAGCCGGAAGCTCTCCAGTACATGGGCCGGGCGTCTCTCATTGTTGGTCACGGTCGTTCCGGGCGCCACAGCATTCACATAGATCTCATGTGGTCCAAGTTCCAGGGCCATAGCTCTGGTCAGATTCACAAGGGCCGCCTTGGCTGCACAGTACACGCTCATGCCCCGCTCTCCGTAATAGGCTGCCGTGGATGCAATATGTACAATCTTGCCCTTTTTCTTTTTGTCAATCATCTTCCGGGCAGCGCTCTGGCTCAGAAAATACACAGACTCCAGATATTCGCTGAAGCCCCGGCGGAAATCCGTCCGGTTTGTCTCAAGGAAGGGCTGTCCCTTCCACCAGGCTGCGTTATTCACCAGAATATCTAAGCCGCCGAAGACCGTTTCCATCTCCTCAAGCAGTATGTCCGGAGCATCCTCCCGGTAGAGATCACAGAGAATATACTCTGCCCTTCCTCCATTTTCCCGTATCTCCCTTACTACTTTCTCACAGCGATCCTGGTCCCGCCCTGTCACCATGACCGAAGCTCCCTCTGCCGCAAAAAGCTTCGCTGTCTCATACCCGATTCCACTGCTGCTTCCGGTAATCAGAGCAGCCTTTCCATCCAAACGCCCCATATTCACGCCTCTTTCTTTCCTTTACTGTAAATGGTTACCACCGCCTGTACCATAATCACGATCAGAAGCACGGATCCCACGACTACATCCGACCACACGGCGCTTAAAATGTTCTGCATACTGAAAATATTGGAAAAGGAAGACATAATCAGCGTACCAATAAAGGTTCCTGACACCTTTCCCACACCGCCTGTGAGCTTTGCGCCGCCCAGAACAACCGCCGCAATGGCATACATCTCATATCCGGTTCCCGCCAGCGGGGAAGCAACTCCTACACGAGAAGTATAAATCATTCCGCCGATGCAGGTCAAGACACTGCATAATACATGCGCGGTAATCATGGTCTTTGGTACGCTTACTCCCATCATGTTCGCCGCTTCCAGATTGCCGCCCACAATATACATGGAACGCCCGATAAAGCGCCGCTTCAATACGAAGGCCGCAATCAGTGTGGCAATTACAAACAGAATCAACGGCAGCGGCAGGATCTTTCCGAAAGTCAGACGTCCCAGCGCCAGAATCGGCACCGGCACAGAATCCACCTTATAGGTTTCCTGGTTACAGAACATCTGTACCAGACCCCGGATAAACATCTGCGTGGCCAGGGTTGCGATAAAGGCCGGAATCGAAAGCTTCTCAACCAGAACACCATTGACAAATCCCACAGCCGCCCCTGCCAGAAGGGGAACAAGCAGCGCCAGAATAAGATTGTACTGAGAAAGATTCAGCATCAGATATCCGGCCAGAGCAAATACCGACGCCACGCTTAAGTCAATGGACCCGCAGAGTACCACAAAGGTCATTCCGATTCCGATAAATCCCATCAGACTGGCGGAACGGAGAAGGTTGCAGAGATTTTCCGGTGACACAAAGGTTCTCTGAACACATACGCCCACAAACAGCACGATCAGAAGACCTACCAGAGCTATATTATTACTGAAAAATGATTTTGTCTTGTTCATGTTCTTCCTCCTTAACGTGACCGTTTTCCAATTCCATGGAAATAAAGAGCCGCCAGAACAATGCAGGCTTTCAACATCAAGGTTACCGGATAAGATACATTATTCATATTGCACATCATGGAAATCAGCTGAAGCAGAAATGCGCCGCAGGTGGTTCCGATGATGTTGGGATATCCGCCGTCAATGGGCGTTCCGCCAATGAGCGTTGCGGCAATGGCGTCAATCTCCATATCCGTTCCAATGGTGGATGGATGGGCGCTGGACACCACAACTGCCTCCAGCATTCCTGCCGCCCAGGAAAGGGCTCCTGTAACCGCATAGCAGAAAATAACAATTTTTACGGTATTAATTCCACAGTTTCTTGCAGCAACGGGGTTATTTCCGTAAGCCTCTATTCTTGCTCCCAGCTTCATTTTATTTACAAGAATATAAACAACCACAACGGCAATGACCAGAATAAAGAAATGGACCGGAACACGTCCTATCACCGGCTGTGTAAAGAACGCCGTCAGCTTCGGAGCTGTGTAAGTTACATTGGCCGCGCCGCTGATCCCCTTTGCCATTCCACGCATAACATACCGCAGCGCCAGCGTAGCTACCATGGGCAGAATCGCAAATTTGGAAACCGCTGTTCCTGCCAGACAGCCGAATGCGATAACCAGAATCACAGAAAACAGGATCAGAAGCGGGGACTCATGCACAATTCCCAGGGCCGCAAGTACAGAGCCAAGGGCCATGGCCGAACCTACCGATATATCGATCCCGCCTGTAGCAATCACAAGCGACATGCCCAGGGATACAAGACATACTCTTGATACCTGCTTAAAAAAGTTATTAAAGGTAATCCAGCTCAGGAA
Organism: uncultured Lachnospiraceae bacterium; assembly: GCA_949740535.1. Taxonomy (GTDB): domain Bacteria; phylum Bacillota; class Clostridia; order Lachnospirales; family Lachnospiraceae; genus Laedolimicola. The sequence goes on along the minus strand of CATJHO010000155.1, from coordinate 23,296 downwards.
ATTATTTGTGGCAAAAATGTTAAAAATCAGCAATGCCAGAAATAAAATCAGAGCAATATTCTTTTTAAAAAATGCTAAATCCAGTGTGATGCCCTTCTTTTTCGTCATCGCTTATTTCTCCTTTCCCGTCACAATGGTTTCCATAATACTCTTCTCAGAAATTTCTTCTCCAGCCAGCTCGCCCATAACTTTACCGTCCCTGAGCACCAGAATCCGATCGCAGTTACGCACAAGCTCAGCCATTTCTGACGAAATAAAGAGCACACTGATTCCGTTATCGGAAAACTCATGGATCAGTTTCTCAATCTCGGCTTTTGCACCCACATCGATTCCGCGGGTGGGCTCATCCAGAATAATCAGCTTCGGATGAATGGCCATCCAGCGGGACAGAATTACCTTCTGCTGGTTTCCTCCTGACAGATTCTTAATCAGCTGTTCTCCGCCGGTTGTCTTAATCAGCAGTTTCTGAATATAATCATCCGAAAGCTGCTTCCTTTGTTTTGCGTTGATAAATCCGCCCTTGGAAAGCTGATCCAAAGAGCAGAGAGTCAGATTGCTCTGCACCGTCACATCCGGGAAAATTCCCTCCTCACGCCGGTTCTCTGTACAGAATGCCAGACCGGCATGGATTGCGTCTTCCGGAGATTTTATCTTTACCTGTTTTCCTTCCACAAAGATCTCTCCGGAATCCGGATGATCACAGCCAAAGATAATCCGGGCCGTCTCGGTACGCCCAGCTCCCAGAAGACCGGCCAGACCTAAGATCTCGCCTTTTTTGATTCGGAAGCTTACATCATTTACATAGGGCACCCGGATGAGATTCCTCACTTCCAGGATGTCCTCTTTATCACTGAAATCACGGATCGGAAGAGTCCGCTCAAGCTTTACCTCTTTCTTTCCGAGCATTGTTTTCAACAATTCATATTCTGAAAGATCCTCTGTCTTCCAGGTTCCCATGTAGTGCCCATCCTTCAAAACTGTAATCCGATCGCACTTTTTGTAGACCTCATCCAGACGATGGGAAATAAAAATCATAGATACGCCCTTTTCTTTCATCTTATCCATGATTCCAAACAGAATCTCCACCTCATTGGTATCCAGAGAAGATGTGGGCTCGTCCATAATCAGCAGTCTGCTGTTGAAGTTTACGGCACGAATAATCGAAATAATCTGCTGCTTCGCCGTGCTGTAATTATTCAGCTGCTTTTTCACATCTATATCAACTCCGAGTTCGTCTATCAGCGCCTGCGCATCCTCATGCATCTTCTTCCAGTCGATTCCTGCCTTATTATAGGGATAATGCCCCAGAAAAATATTCTCACTTACAGTCAGATACGGAATCATATTCAATTCCTGATAAATGGTGCTGATTCCCGCTTTCTGCGCGCTTAATACGGTTGTAAATTTCCGCTCCTCACCCTGAAAGATAATCTTACCGCCGTCTGCTTTGTAAAGACCTGTTAATATCTTGATGAGCGTTGACTTTCCGGCTCCATTCTCTCCCATCAGCGCGTGAATTTCACCCTTTTCCACGGAAAATTCAATATTATCAAGGGCTCTTACTCCTGCAAATTCTTTTGTCAGTCCATGTACTTCCAATATATTATCGCTCATACATCCGCTCCTCTTTACGATAAGAGACTGCTGCAGCACAGCAGTCTCTTACATTCATTTTTCCTCATCAGAGGCGTATCAACTATCAGCTCTTAGAAGCCCAAATCGTAATTCTCTTCTACGTTCGTTGCATCTACCGGAACGTCCTCGATTGCATAGAAGGTTTCCAGTGTCTCGCCTGCCATTCCTGCTTCGATTCCGTCAAATACCTGCTCTGCGAACTTAGGAGTACAGGTAATGGTTGCGGAAATGGTACCGTCCTTGATTGCATCGAAGGTCTCATACATGCCGTCTACACCTACAATGTATACATCCTCATTTACTTTAAGTCCTGCGGACTGGCATGCCAGAGATACTCCAAGAGCCATCTCGTCATTGTGGCAGTAGAATGCGTCAATTTCTCCGCCGGTAGACTGCAGTACGTTTGCTGCAACCTCCTGTGCTTCCGTACGGGAGAAGTTTGCTGTCTGCTCAACTACAAAATCAAAATTACCCTCTTTGTCGGCTACTTCATGGAATCCGCCGGAACGGTCACGTACATCGGTTCCGCCCAGGATACCCTGAATCTCTGCAACCTTGATGGTTTCCTTGTCGGCACATGCTTTGGCAATCCACTCTCCTGCGTAGCGGCCCTCTGCCACGAAGTCAGATGAGAAGAAGGTTACATAGTCAACACCCGGAACTCCATTGGAACCTCTTGCCTTCATAATAACCGGAACGCCTTTTTCCTTACACTTGTCAAGCGCCGGCTGGATTGCATCGCCGTCTACTGCGGTGATTACGATTACGTTACATCCCTGTGCCAGGAGAGACTCTACGTCAGAAATCTGCTGCTCGGTATCGCCCTCTGCATTTACGATTGTGATCTTATATCCACGCTCGTCTGCCACTCTCTGCATATCCTCACTCTCTACAGTACGCCAGGTGCTTGCCAGGTCTGCCTGTGCATATCCTACGTGAAGCTCTTCCTTGGAAGGCCATACCCACTCGGTTGCATCGCCGGAAGCCGGTTCTGCATCTTCAGCCGGCTCTTGTGCGTCTGTGTCTTCAGCCGGAGCCTCTGTCTCTGCCTCAGGCGCAGGATTTTCACCCTCCATCGAAGCGCCGCCGCAGGCTGTCAGGGAACAAATCATGGTTAATGAAAGAATTAACGCAAGTACTTTTTTCATAAATATAAATACCTCCACTTTCGTTTTCTTAAAATCAGTTTGTTGTTCGCATGCATTTGGAATTCCTTTTGCTACAATTCATTCTAGCTGTTTAAAGTGCTGGAGTAAATATTGTCGTACATTTTTAACTATTCTGCCCTCTTAAGCGGGCTTATTTTGTGTAATTTAGCCACATTTTCAGTAATATTGCACAGTTTTTCCGTTTCCCGCACTTCATTTTGAAGAATTTATTTTGCTGTTTTATTTCATTTTTCCACTTTTTTTATTTCTTATGCTGCCCATAGTACGCATCCGGACCGAATTTGCGGTTATAGTGCTTCATTTTGATGTTATCTTTAATGAGCTCGCACTGTCCCTGGGTGGCAATATAATCAAAAATCGCCATCTTGGAAATATACTCCAGCACCTGTGCATGCATCACAGCCGCGTGAGGCGTCTTTCCCCAGGTAAAGGGTGCATGGCTGTGTACCAATACCGCCTGCATCTCCACACAGCTGCGCTTTACAAACTCTTCCAGAATCACTTTTCCCGTATTTTTCTCATAAGCCTCTTCAATTTCCTCCGAGGTCATCAGCCGCGTACAGGGAATATCCCCGAAGAAATAATCACAGTGGGTGGTTCCATAACAGGGAATATTTATTCCCATCTGAGCCCACATGGTTGCAAACTGGGAATGCGTATGTACAATTCCTTTAATTCCTTTATCCTTAAAGGCCTTATACAGCTCAATGTGGGTATCTGTATCCGTGGAAGGCACATAATCGCTGTCCACCACATTTCCTTCCAGATCCACCGGAACCATCTGGTCCGGCCTGAGCTCTGAATAGGGCACGCCGCTGGGCTTGATTACCATCAAGCCGCTCTCCTCGTCATACCCGGATACATTTCCCCATGTGGAAATAACCAGCTGCTTCTCCACCAGCTCCATGTTGGCCTCATAGACCTCCTGCTTTAATGACTCCAAACTCATAGACTTTCTCCTCCTACATATTTTGTTTTATCATTTAAATCCTTTTCCCCGCACCTTGTTCAGTTCTAAGAATTTAGATGTACTGTTTAAATTCTTGTCATAGTCTTTTTCCGAGCGGACAAGAACACTCAGATACAGCGCGTCAATTACCATCTGCTCCGCCACTCTCCGGGCCACAATGTCCCGCCCCGTGGTCACATCGCTGGTAGCAATAAAAAGATTGATATCCGATAAACGCAGTAAGGGCGACTTACTCATTTTCGTAATGCAGATGATGGTTGCGCCTTTCTCCCGCGCAACACGCATGGCATTTAATACGGTCCGGGACTTTCCCTCATAGGAAACGGCAACTACCACATCTCCCCGGCCCAGATTGCCGGCCTCTACAAGCTGCATAACCGCATCCGGCTGTGCAGATCCTGGAATACCAAGCCTTCGGAACTTAAAATAAAACAGCTGACACACAGCCGCTGAATCTCCGGCTCCAAAAAAATGTATGGACTTTGCGTTCAAAAGGGCCTGCGCCGCCATCTCATAGGCATCCCCATCCGCCAGCAGAATCGTATCGGTCAGTGTCTGCATATTGCTCTTATACACCTTCCGCAGATTGTCCAGTACGGAATCCTCTTTTGTTATAGCCTCCACTGTCATAATACTGCTGTCCTTCAATGCATTTACAAAGGCCTGCTTCATCTCTGTGAAGCCGGAATAACCCATTTTTCTGCAGAAGCGCACCACAGAGGCATCACTGCTGTCCGTCTCCCGCGCAAGCTCTGCCAGTGTCATAATGCAGATAAGCTCCGGCTTCTCCAGCAGCGCCTGGGCAATGGCTTTCTCTGTCCTTGATAAGGTGGGAAGCAGAAATCTCATTTTGACAATCAGCTCATTCACGCAAGTCTCCTCCGATCCTTTGAGATGGTCACAGGCCGGTATCCTCCAGCGAACGATATGCATCCCAAACGCTGTCCAATGCCTGTGTTGTCTTTCTGTATAATTCGTATTTTTTATTATATAATTCCACATGCTCCGGGATCGGTTCTACTCTTCCCGCAATGCGCCCCATTGCTGCCGCTGCCTCCTCCATACTGTCATAGGCACCCACTGCCGCCGCAACTGCAATGGCACAGCCCAGGGCTCCCGTTTCATTAACATCTACCGTTTCAATGGGAATATTCATCACATCCGCAAACATCTGCGTCCATACTCTGGACTTTGCTACGCCGCCGGTGAGACGTATCACCTTCGGCCGATCCGGCCGGGATTCCAGAAGATGTTCCAGATCCAGCCTGTGGGAGAAGGCAATGCCTTCATAGACGCTCCGCACCAGATGTTTCCGGGTATGGAAACTTGTGATTCCTGTAAAACAGCTCTCTGCATGGGGATGAACATTGCTTCCAAAGAGGTAGGGCATAAATATGGGGCAGAGCTCTTTTGCCGGAAGTTCTTCCACCCAGCTGTTCATGACCTCATAGATATTTCTGCCTTCCTCCTCGGCCTTTTGCGCCGCTTCCGGCAGAAGTTCCCGGATAAACCACTCGTTGTTTCCGGCAGAGGCAGGCGTACCCACCTCGATGAGATAATATTCCGGCAGTATAAATATGGTATTTCGGATATATTGAAGCAGTTTTTTCCCCATAACCGGCTTCTTCGAAAGATAGAGATCCACACTCCAGGTTCCCGCAATCATGCAGAGTTTCTCTTCGGTCAGCACGTCCGCTGCCAGCATACAGGCCTGAATATCAAAGAGTCCGCCTATCACCGGAGTTCCTTGGAGAAGTCCTGATTTTTCCGCCGCCTCTTTTGTCACACAGCCACAGATCTTTCCCGCCTCACACAAAGGCGGCAGCGCGTCCCGGTACTGTTCCAGACCAAAGAGTTTCAAAAGCTCCAGATCGTAGTCCCTATTATGAAGGTTGATCAGATTCGCTCCGGAAGAATCACCATACTCAGCTCCGGCTTCCCCGGTCAGACGGAAACGCACATAATCCTTGGCCTCAAAAATCCACGCAATTTGATCCATGCATTCCGGCTCATGATCCCGAAGCCAGGCCAGAATTGCCACCGGCTGGCAGGCCATGATATTCTGACAGGCAAGCTTAGATGTCTTTTCCTCTGTGCCATCCTCTTTCCAGCGGGCAGAATACTTCCAGGCCCGGTTGTCCGTGGAAATAATGCCGCTGCGCACAGGGCGTCCGTCCTTTCCCCACAGATACAGACCTTTTCCATGACCGCAGATACCCACGCCTGCAATATCTGCCGGGGAAATCCCGCTTTTCTCCAGCGCTTTTCGTATCACAGTGCAGTTGGCCTCCCACATTTCTTCCATATCCCGCTCTACAAAGCCGGGAGCAGGAACCATCATTTTTGTGGCTGTGGATGCCACACAGATTTCCCTGCCGGTTTTGTCATAGATGGCCGCTTTCGTCGTTGTTCCTCCATTATCCAGTCCCAGAAAATATTTCATATCTTAGCTCCTTCCTGTTACTTTGCGATTCCTTTTTGATATTGTTCTTCTATAAAAGCTTTGGCCTCTCTCACGAACGCCCGGTCGTCCTGTCCCTTCTTGTGCCACATCTCAATCATATAGGGACCCGTATATCCCAGCGTCTCCAGCTTCCCAAGACAGGCCGCAAAGTCCACACAGCCCTGCCCGAAAGGAATATCCCGGAATACGCCTGGTCTGTCAGCCGTTCTGCAGAGCGTGTCCTTCAGGTGGACACCCACAATGCTGTGGATTCCCGCCTCCAGATCCGACAGGGGATCGATTCCCCAGGCGGAAATATTTCCCACATCCGGGTATACCTTATACCAGGGAGAACCGATTTTCTCCTCATAAACCAGATGCTTGCGGATGCAGTTCATAAGCTCAATGTCCATAATCTCCGTTCCCAGCATCACCTGATATCTGGCCGCGCGGGAAGCCGCCCAGGCCATGCCCTCCTCATAGCGCTTCCTGCTCTCATTGGTAGAGGGCTCATAGTACACGTCATAGCCTGCCAGCTGAATCACGCGGATGCCAAGCTTGTCTGCAAATATCAGGGCCCGCTCCATAATGTCCGCCGCTTTTTCCCGAATCTTTGGATCCGCGCTTCCAAAGGGAAAACGTCTGTGGACGCTCAGGCACATGGATTGAAGGTAAATTCCCGCCTTATGAGCCGCTTCCTGTATCTGATAGATCTCTGAATCGCTTCCATAAATTCTGGAAAGACGTTCGTCCGTCTCGTCAATGCTGATTTCCAGAAAATCAAATCCCAGTTCCCTGGCCTTCTCCATCCGCTGATACCAGTCATCCTCTGCATCCAGCGCCTTCTCATAAATTCCCAGCAGATGCTCTCCTAACACGCTCCACCACTCCTTTCTTGTCTTCTGATGTAAAAAATGCCCGGCCTATTATCACCCGATCCGCACCGCTTTGGATACAGGACAATGCCCGCTCTTCATTCAATCCGCCGTCCACCGCAATTTTTCCCTGAGGTTTTTCTTCTGCCAGCAGCCTGCGGATGGTACGGATTTTTTCATATGTACGTTCTTCAAAGACTGCTCCCTCCGTTCCGGGTTCACAGCTCATAACAAGGACTTCCTCTATATAAGGAAGAAACGGCTGTAACCGCTCTGGCTCCGTACCGGGGGAAATGGCAAGGCCGGGGCTTATGCCCGCCTGCGCCGTCTGCTTCAAAAAGGCGGACAGCCGATCCGGCTCTGTTGACTCCACATGCAGAGTCAGCTTCCGGCAGGAAATTCTCAAAAACTGCTCCAGCATGGACTGTGTCACTTCTGCCATCAGGTGGATATCCCCACAGATGGGATTAAAGTTTATCATCTGCCGGATCAGCGGCTGATGGAATCCGAACAGGGGGACAAAATGTCCATCCATTACATCCACATGTATAAAGTCTGCTCCACTTTGTTGTATGATCTGCAGATCCCGCTCCAAATGGAACATATCTGCCGCAAATGCTGAAATACTGACTTCTGCCATGGATTTTCACTCCTTTTTTGGTTCAAAAACTTCAATTTAATACTATCAATATAAAAGTTTGGAGTAAACAAGGCGGTGGGCTTTCTTGCATTATGCCCAATAATGACGGATTTTTTTCTTGTTTCTATGTATGGAGTTGTGCAAAATACAGAATTCTTCAATTTTTGTGCTTCGATATGGATTATTTTTGGATTGGTTTTGCTTCAAAGAGGGATGGGAATTTGATTTAACTTGACTTGCTTTGTTTATGTTGGATTTAATTGGGGTTTACTTAAGTGGAAACTTGTATTATACTGAGAAATACCTTTAGCAGACAAATCTTACAACAAGAAAGTGACCGAATATTTATGATTACTGGAAGCAAGGAACTGATTCGTGATATGAACAGCCATCTGATCCTGGAGTTGATTCTTCAGGAGGGTACGATCTCCCGTGCGGCTCTGGCTAAGAAATCTGGTCTTACGAAGGCTACTGTTTCTACGATTGTGCAGAGGCTTCTGGAACAGAAGCTGGTGATTGAGGTGGGAAATGACAATACTTCGCTGGGACGCAAACCTATTCTTCTGACCTTCCAGTCGTCCTGCGGCTATGCTCTGTCTATTGATGTAAATGCTGACACGATTTCTGCTATGATCTGTAATTTAAAGGGAGAAAACTGCCAGTTGAGGCTGTACCGCAATCAGGCGGGGAGAGAGGAGATTCTTCCGCTTCTTCACCTGATTGTCAGAGACATGACGGCCTCTCTTTCTGATACCCCTTACGGGGTGGTTGGGATTGGGCTTGGAATTCATGGAACGGTCTGTGAAAATCAGGTAACTTTTATTCCTTACTCTCCCTATGAAAATCTTCCTTTCCGGGAGTCTCTGGAAGAGGAGTTTGGTATCCCGGTCTATCTGGAAAATGAAGCCAATCTGTCTGTGATCGGCGAACATACTTTTTACTATCACACTCCGAACCTGATTGGAGTTAGTGTCCATACGGGAATCGGTGTGGGGATTATGATCGATAATCAGCTTTATACGGGTGCTAATGGCAATGCCGGTGAGTTCGGCCATACCATTATTGAGCCGGACGGACGGCCCTGTCCCTGCGGGAATCTGGGCTGTCTGGAGCAGTACGCCTCAGAGCGGGCCATTCTCCGCCAGTTTGCCGCCCGCAAAAATCTGGAGCACACGGATATTGACAATTTTGTGGCGGCCTGTAACCGGCAGGACGAGGATGCCAGAGCGCTTCTTGATGAATTTATCCGCTATATGTCTTATGGCATTAATAATCTTTTGAATACCTTTAACCCGGATATGATTGTGATCAACAGCACTTTTACTACGTATTTTCCGGAGGTTCTGCAGAAAATCCAGAATAATCTTCAGAATCGTATGCGGGGCCACTGTGTTCTGGTTCCTTCGGGACTGCAGGATACCTCGATTCTTCTGGGTGCTGCCTGTGTCTGTATCCGCAGTTTTCTGGGGATTCACCATCTGGCGCTGAGCCAGCCGTGCGGCATTTAACCTTTCGCTGCACAGTTATATGGATGTATTTACAAACAGGAGAGCTGCTTTTTTCGTTTCCGGTATACCTGATACGCAAAAGCACTCTCCTGTTCTTTTATAGTATTCTCTTTTTCTCTCCACATCTGCTTCCCGCAGTCTGCCAGTCAGATAGATATGTTTGTCTGGTTTACCGGAGGAAATTCTCAATAATCACTGCCTCTGCCTCTTCTTCCGTCAATCCAAGGCTGCGCAGCTTCAAGAGCTGTTCGTCATTGATGCGGCCGATGGCTGCCTCATGGATAATCTGGGCGTCGATGTGCCGTGCGTTGATCTCCGGGATGGAACAGACTTCTGCCTGATCCATAATAATGGAATCACATTGAATATGCGCGTGGCAGCCTGCATTGCCCACTGCTTTGGGATGGAAGGTCTGTATGGAACTGCCTTTGGCTACCGACCGGGAAATTATCTGGGCGGAGCTTCCGTCACCGTTCATCTGAATCTCCATGTTGGACACTGCCTTCTGGCTGTCGTGGGTCATCAGCCGCTCGGTTACCTGCAGTCTGGCGCCTGCCGCCATGACCACCTCTGTCTCCCGGACTGTAGAATCCACCCCGCGGATCTGGGCTGTATCCAGGGTAAAGACCGCGTCCTCTTCCATGTAAATCTTCGTCACCGGATTCAGGATCCGCTCCCCGCTTCCCTCACCCTCTCCATAGTGCTTCTCCTCATAACGGACATTGGCGCCTTGTCCAATATGAAATGCATGGATTCCGTCGTGTCTGGCCGAATCGCAGCCGGAATTGTGAATACCGCAGCCAGCCACAATCACGACCTCTGCCCCAGGCTCCACATAGAAATCATTGTATACAATATCCGTCATACCCGGCACCGAGACGACGACCGGAATATGGATCTGTTCGCCTCCGGCATCTTTGTCAATATACACATCGATTCCCTGCTTGTCCTCTTTACGCCGGATCTTAATATGCTCACTGTCTCCATAGCACAGGGACTGTCCATTGTAGCGCACATTGTAAGCGCCCTTCTGCTCTGCCACAGGCTTATCAATCACTTTCAGCACCCTATCGGCTGCATCCGTTTTCACATTCACAGTTTCCATCCTCCCTTCCGGCATTTTCGTTTCTGCAGGCACAGCCGCTGTCCTCCGGGAACAGTTTTGGCAGCATCTCTTCCCTGCTTCCACTCTCCTGTATCCGCCCGTCATTAACCACCAGAATCCGGTCCGCCATACGGATAATCCGCTCTTGGTGAGAGATGAGAAGCAGGCTCTCCTGCTTTTTCTCATGAATCCGTTCAAACTGATCTACCAGCATAGAAAAACTCCACAGATCAATGCCTGCCTCCGGCTCATCAAAGACACAAATCTTATGAGACCTGGCCAGCACGGTAGCTATTTCGATTCGTTTGCGTTCCCCTCCGGAAAGTGTGGCGTCCGCCTCCCGTTTCAGATATTCCCTGGCGCACATGCCCACACTGCTCAGAAGCTCACAGCATGCAGCCTCTGAAAGAGGTTCTCCTGCTGCCAGATTCAACAGGCGCTCCACCGTCATGCCCTTGAAAGCCGGCGGCTGCTGGAATGCATAGCCGATCCCTGCCTTGGCCCGTTCATCTACATTCATAGCCAGAAGCTCCTGTCCGTCCAGAAGAATCTCACCGCTGTCAGCTTTCTCAATTCCCATCAGAAGCTTGGCAATGGTTGACTTGCCGCCTCCGTTGGGACCGGTGATGACCAGCATTTCCCCATCGTTTACACAAAAGCTTACATCATCTACCAGTCTGCGCATGGATCCGTTTTCCATAACCTGATAGCTCAGGTGCTTAACTTCAAGCATTTTTCTCTCCTTATTCCAGTTCCGCAGCACCCAGCCACAGCCCCCCTCTTTTAGAAGGATTTCCGGCCGTTCTAAACGTCCGTAAATTCTTCTGGGGCTATTTCTGGGGACTGCTGTTTTAGTTAATTATTCCAGTTTAATTCCTACTATAGTAATGGGATTTATTATATCACACTTTTGGAATTATGCAAGTCTCTATTTTAAAGGAGAATTTTTTCAATGAAATGGAAATGAATCAGATTTTTTATCCTGCCAATGACCATGGTTCCTGTGAAGCAGACTTTATTCCTGATACCGGCGGGCAGACTGTGCCTGCGGCGGCCGAGCTTGGGTAACCGCCGCCTGCTTTTACAGCATCCCCGCAAAAACCGGCGCCAGAACCACTGTTAAAAGGCCCGACACCACGATAGACAGGCTGCTCATGGCGCCCTCTGTCTGTCCAAGCTCCATGGCTTTCGCTGTTCCGATGGCGTGGGATGCGGTGCCCAGCGCCAGTCCTCTGGCAATGGGCTCTTCAATCCGAAGGCGCTTCAACACTGTTTCTCCGATGATGTTTCCCAGGACGCCTGTAATCACAATGACTGACACGGTAATGGCAGCTATACCGCCCATCTCCTCCGACATACCCATTCCAATCGCTGTTGTGATTGATTTTGGAAGCAGTGAAACAGACAGCTGGCGGTTCATTTGGAACAGTTTTGATAACAGCAGTACCCCGAAAAGGCTGGAAAACACCCCGGAAACAATTCCCAGGATCACGGCCGTAAAATGTCTTCTCAGCAGAGCCATCTGCTCATACAGCGGCACTGCCAGGCAGACCGTCGCCGGTGTCAGAAAATAACTGAGATATTTTCCGCTGGCAGAATAATCCGCATAATCAATCTTCAGCAGCTTCAATACTGCGATTACACCGATGATTGCAATGATCAGAGGATTGAAAACAGCTGCCCGAAATCGTTTCTTCAAGATCAATCCCAGTTCATACCACAGAAGACTGACTGCTGCTCCGAAAAACAGAGACTCTCCTAGAAATTTCTGCATGGTTCCTCCTTTTCTGCGGCAGGAGACCGCTTTCCTCTGCGAATCACAAATTGTGAAATTCTTCCTGCGGCCGCCATCACAAGGATCGTCGTTGCCGCAATGGTGATTGACACCGGAATCAAGGCAGGCTTTAGTTCCGGCCAGGATGTGATCACGCCCACACCCGCAGGTATAAACATAACCGGCATCACCTCTATCAGAAAAGCTGCCGCATCTTTCACCGCCGCATGCGGAATCATACCGCTTTTGAGGCCTGCCAGCATCAGTACCAGTCCGTAAACGCTGGCTGGTATGGAAAAGGGAAGCACCCCGTGTAAAACCTCTCCCAAAAAGGCAACTGCCGTAATTATAAAAAACTGTTTTAGATACTTCAAGGCCCCTCCCCCATTTCCGTCTTAAAGCGCCTGCTTTACCGCGCGGTTCAGTAACTCCATATCCGGTTCCGTAACTATATTTGCCGCTTCTGCAATTGTCCTGACAAAAAATGCAATTCCGTCATCGCGGGTGTCATATTCCAGATCCCCCAGGGTCAACGGCATATTCAGATCCCGCATAAGACTGCGGACCCCTTCGATCTCCTCTTTTGGCTGTCCATTGTAGGCCATTTGAATCAGCAGCCCCACCGCAACCATCTCGCCATGCAGATAATGATAACTGGCTTCGGTATTCCAGGTACGCATAAAATCATACGTGGCATGGGCGATGGCCAGCTGTCCTGAACCATCTGCAAAACCGCTGACAATGGATGTGTGCAGAAGATTTGTCAGCACACAGTCCACAAACCGGGAGGCCTCTTTTCCCTTTTGGTAAAGATCCCGGCCCTCTCCCATCAAAAATGAAAAAATTGCCTGGGCGTTCACAAGCTGAATGTACTCCTCCAGTCTGCAGTCCCGATAGCTCCCGGCCGTTTTCTGATGAAAACTCTCCGGCCACTTGGCAATGGAATCCAAAATCCCGGCCGCCAGTGTATTTGCGGGCGCCGTACCAATGAAATCCGTATCTGCAATACAGACATCCACCTCTTTTTTCAAGTTGACAGCCGGAGCCCTCTGCCCCTTTTCATTGTACATAATGGCAACCATGGATGTTGCCGCACAGGTAGCAATGGAAGTGGGAATCGTGATCACCGGCAGTCCCGAAAATACAGAGGCGCATTTTACCTCGTCGATCACCTTGCCCCCGCCCACGCCTATCAGAACTGTAAAACCCTGCTCCAGGGCCATATCTGCGTAGTCATGGGCCCAGGCGGTTGTGCAGTAATCCGTATGAACAATTTCTTTATACGTCAAGGGGCGTTCCTTCAGCTCTTCCCCTGCAGAGTCCATAACCAGTTTCAACGTTGTCTGCCCGCCGATAATCAGGGCCCTTCCGCCCAGACGGATAATTTCATCCGAAAGGGCTCGGATAACACCTGAGCCATGAAAAAACTTTCCACAGCCCACTTTTAATGTGGAAATATTTTGTTTCATAAACATCACCAAGCCTTTCTGCTATATTTCCATCCCACAAATGAAAATATGGTTGCAAAAAAATTTTGTAAAAACTATAATAAGATCAGAATGTATGATATCATTTTAAAGACACACTCGTTTAAATCAGGAGATTGTTATTAAATGGAAGAAATCAAACGTGTTTCAATTACCGACAGCGCTGTAAAGGCCATTAAACAGGCCATTCTCACAGGCGAATATGAACCAGGCAGCAAACTGCCTACGGAAGCGCAGTTCTGTGATCTGTTGAAAGTCAGCCGTACCACCATCCGCGAAGCTCTCCGCATCCTGCAGGCCCTTGGATATGTGGACATGCGGCCCGGAAAAGGCGCCTTTGCCGCTGATCCCCTTCCCAGCCAGCAGACGGGTTCCAACAGCTGGTATGAGGTAGACGGATTAAGCTACCGTGATTTGATGGAAGTCCGCATTGCCGTGGAAACCCTTGCCGTCCAGCTGGCGGTTACCAGGGCTGTCCCGGAACAGATTGCCTGTCTTCAGGATGTACACAATGAATATCTGGAAGCTGCCGCTGCCTATGATTCTGTGAAGCTTATTCTTCTGGATGAAATGTTTCATACCACCATTGTCAGCTTCACCAACAACCAGCTGCTGAATAATTTGAACGTAGAAATTCAGGACTGCTTCAAGCCCTACCGGACCAAATCTTTCACAAACAATGAAACCTACAAAAACGCAATTCCGGCTCACGCCAATCTTCTGGACTGTTTCTACACCAAAGACGCCCAGAGAGCCGCTAAAGAAATGCGCCGCCATCTGGAAATCTCTCTGAAAGACATCACTGCGGCTTTCCTGCATACAGATTGATTTTCTTTTAAGGGGCTGCTGCAGAATAAGAAAACAGACTTTTCCAATATCCCGTGTAACAAGGAAACATCCCAAGCGCAGGAAGATTCCTTATTACACAGGATATGGAAACGGCTGATCACTTATCTGGCAGCAGCCCCCTTACAGTTTCCCAATCTCTTTCAATACTGCTGTAGTCACTGCCATTTCTTCTTCTGTGGCAGGCGCCAGCGGAAGTCTTGCCGGTCCTAAATCCAGTCCTGTGACAAGCTCAATGGCCGGACGCATAATGGAGTTAGGCAGAATCCGTCCGTTCTGTCCCGTTGTCTTGCAGAAACGGTAAAGAGGTACAAAGAGTTCCTTGGCCTTCTCGTTGTCTCCCTCTGCAAAGGCTTTGAAAATAGCCCGGATTTCCTGACCGAAGATATGCGCTCCACCGGAAACAAGGCCCATGGCTCCCTGTACAATCGTAGGCAGAAGCATCACGTCATCCCCGTTATAGATTGCGAACTCTGCATCCACATCCTGAGTCGCCAGGAAGAAATCAGATACCTGGGTGGGGTTAATTCCGGCCTCATCCTTGATGCCGACAATATTGGGAATTGCCGCAAGGCGCCGTACTGTCTCTGCCTCCAGATTCACACCCACAAAGATCGGAATATTATACAACATAATATCTACTTCCGGAACAGCTTCCGCTACTGCCTTAAAGTGGAGATACAGTCCCTCCTGGGTGGGCTTATTGTAAAACGGACATACCACAAGGCAGGTCTTAATTCCCAGACGCGCAGCTTCCCTGGTCAGGGCAATGGTCTCCTTGGTGCTGGCGCATCCTGTTCCCGCAATTACCGGCTTGCTCTTTGCCGCCTTTGCTGCTGTTTCAAACAGTTTCACACGCTCCTCAAAAGTCAGCAGGGAAGCCTCGCCGGTTGTTCCCGTTACCACGAAGGAGTCACACAGATCCTTTTCCTCCAGATAAGCGATCAGCTGTTCATAGGTATCGTACTTAACATTCTCCTCCTTATCATAAGGGGTGATAAGCGGCAGTAAAATCTGTCCATAGGTTTCTACAAATTTGTTCATTTTAAATTCCTCCATCCTTTCAATCAATCAAAATCTCTTATACAAAAATAAATTTTTACTTCCCGGCAAATGCCTCACGGATTCTGGCCTTCTCCTCCTCCGGCAGATAGGTAATCGGGCTTCTGCAGAAGCCGGCCTTGCGTCCCATTACTTCCAGCGCATATTTCAGCCGGATGGGGAACTGATTTCCGCCCAGACACTGCCATCTATGATAAAGCGAGCTCTGAATCTCAAGGCCGCGGGCATGATTCCCATTCTGTGCGCATTCCCACATTTCTACCGACTCTTTCGGAAAAACAGACAGGATTGCAGAAATGGCGCCTTTTGCCCCTAAGTCAAAGCAGGAATACAGCATATCATCCGTTGCCGCATACACACAGCCCTTACCGCCTGTTTCCATAATATCCGCATACAGAGCCGGAAGTCCGCCCACACTCTGCTTAATCCCCATAACATACTCCGTCTCGTCCAGCAGCCGGTGGAACAGCTTCGGAGAAATGGTGTTCTGCGGAATCACATTATAAATGATAACCGGCAGCTGTACCTCTCTGGAAATGGTGCTGTAAAAGTCGAACATTCCCTCCTCATTGGGGACCAGCACATTATATGCGGTAGGTGTTACCATAACCGCGTCGGCTCCGGCTGCCTTTGCCGCCAGTCCTGCCCGGACCGCGTCCCGTGTGCAGGTCCGCATGATCCCGCAGACAACCGGCTGTTCTTCCGAAACAATGTCCCTGGCAATAGTGACCAGTTCCTTCAGCTCATCATCATTCAGCGCCGGCCCTTCCCCGGTACTCCCCGCTACACTCAGCCCATGGACACCCGCCCTGATGCAAAGGCTCATTTCCTGTGCGGCCAGCTTTTCGTCAATGGAACCGTCTGAATGAAAGGGGGTTACAATCGGAGGAATCACGCCTCCCAGATTTTTTCCCATATACCCAACCTCCATGTTTAAACTATATTGTATGATTGTATGATGTCGTATTGCACAATAACACGTATTGAATGAAAATGCAAGTCTTATTTTTATTCTTTAAGCGCTTTTTAAACCGTAAATCCCAATAACTGTGGAACTGCCAGACAGACTGCCGGGAAAAATGTAACCACAGCCAGGACGGCAAAATTCAGTATTATAAAGGGCATCGCTGATTTCACCATGGTCCCAAAGGGAATATCCGCCACACCAGCTGTAGCATAGAGCACCACTCCCACCGGAGGCGTAATCAGACCCAGCGTCAGATTTACAATACAGACAATCGCAAAATGTACCGGATTCACTCCCGCCGCAACTGCAATCGGAGCCAGAATCGGAGCAAAGAGCAGTACGGCTGCCGATGTTTCCAGCCACATACCGGCAATAATCAGAATAATATTAATAATAAGCAGAACTACATACTTACTGTCCGCAATTCCCAGGATGGCTTCCGCAATTTTCTGCGGCACCTGCTCATTTCCGATCGCCCAGGCAAAAACAGAAGAAAAGGAGGTAATCAGAAACAGATTTGCCGTTGTCTTGGCAGACACCCACAGAGAGCCTGTAAAATCTTTCAGCGAAATATTGTGAAAGATCAAAACACCCACGACAATCGCATACACCACGGCCACTGCTGCAGACTCTGTGGGCGTAAACCATCCCAATGTGATTCCAAGCAGGATAATCAGAGGCATTCCCAGGGCCAGAAGGCCTTCTTTTCGAATGACACGCTTTTCTTCTTTGGAGTAATGCTTCTCATGCTTGGGAAGATTCATCCTTCGTGCGTTCAGCGCCACATAGAGAATCTGTGCTCCGGCAAGCAGAAGTCCCGGAATAAAACCGGCCCACAAAACGGCTCCCACAGACAAAGACATGGTTCCTGCATAGAGAATTGCCACATTGCTGGGGGGAATGAGAGGCGATTCACAGGAGGACGCCGCCGTAACAGCTGCCGCAAATCCTTTGTCATAGCCGTCTTCTTCCATTGCCTTCATCTCCACATATCCAAGCCCTGCAATGTCAGACAGGGCTGCTCCGGAGATGGAGCCGAAAATTGTACTGGCCACAATATTTACATAGGCAAGGCCGCCCCGGAGTTTTCCGATCCAGCTGATACGCACGAAATCAAAAAGCCTTGTGGAAATCCCCGTCCGCACCATAATTTCCGCCGCCAGCATAAAAAGCGGAAGAGCCATAAGTGTGAAGGAGTTAATTCCTGAAAACATCCGCCCAGGTATGGAGATCAGATTCGCAGGATTCACCATCAATATGTAAACCGTTGTGGAGGCGCCTATGGCAAAGGCGATGGGCACTCCAATAAAAATCAATACAATCAAAAGAATTGTTGTTGCAAAAAAATATTCCATACCTCAGCTTCTCCTCCTTTCTAAAAGATCCTTCAAAATGGTACCGATACACTGCAGACAGCAGAGAAAACAGCCTATGATAACTGCCGACTGGAAATAAATCATTTCTATACGAAGAGACGGACTTTTCTGCCGCCATCCCACGGTTCCAAAATTGCGGATTGACATCACCGTCACAAGGATCAGAAAGAGCAGAACTAAGATCTTGATAATCACTTCCACATTTCTGCGAATGCCGGAAGACATACGGTTCAAAATAATATCCACATTTACATTATCCCACTCCTTAATCCCGTGGCTGGCTCCTGTAAATGCCATATAAATCATGACATAACGGGCCAGCTCTTCGGTCCAGGGAGGAGTCGGAACCCATGGACAGTGCCTTGTGAAAACCTGCATCACAATCAGCAGAAACATTATGCCGGCCAGCACGCTGGCAGTTATTTTTACAAGTTTATCCAAAAAATCCATGAGTTCCTGATAAAATTCAGACATGCTCCACACCTCCAAAACCTATATTCATTTTGAAGAATTTTTAGGCTTTCTCGTTAATGCAAATACCGCGGTCAGAACGGAAACTACAGAAATCAACGCCAGAATTATCACCAGTGTGTTGTTTCCTGCACTCTTATTTGTATTCACCGTCTCTGCCGGTTCCACAGCCGTGCTGTCAGCCGGAACCATACTGTCTTCGGCACCTGCCGCAGCCACATTCTGAACGCCTCTTCCGTAATTTCCGGAATTAGCCCGTCCGATCAATTCATCCACCAAAGCCGGATCGCTCAAAGACCCGCGAAGGAATTCCGCAACCTGTTCCTGTGTCGCATCTTTAAATGTCTGCTTCTCTGCCTCGGTAGGATAGTAGATTTCTACCCCGCTGGCTGCCATTTCTTCGATCGCCAGCTTCTCTGCCTGACGGGAAACACCGCGGGCCGCAATGGCGCTGGTACGTCCGGCCTGCAGCACATATTCCTGTGTCTCTGCATCCAGGCTGTTGTACCAGTTATTGTCAATTACCAGAAATGCCAGACCAAGAAGATGGTTATCCAGTGTATAGTAGGGCTGTACTTCTTCCAGGGAAGCACCCAGAATGGTAATGGCCGAATTCTCCTCGCCGTCTACCACGCCTGTCTGCAGACCGCTGTATAATTCCAGAAACGCCATGGGGGTAACCGTTGCGCCCAGGCCCTCAACCAGCGTCATATAAACCTCTGATTCCTGCACGCGGATCTTCAATCCTGCCATATCGTCCGCACAGGTGATGGGTCTTTTACTGTTTGAAAAATTGCGGTAACCGCCGTTGTCCCAGGCTCCAATAATGCGAAGTCCCGTCTCTTCTGCAATTGCATCCCAGAGATCTGTTCCGAAATCACTGTCCAGAATATCGTAGGCAGTCAGCGGTGTGTCAAACAGATAGGGGATGGAGAAAACCGAGACATCATTGGCAAACCCTGATAAGGTTCCGTCTGCCGGGGTACATCCCGTCAAAGTGCCGGACATCAGATTCTGCAGATTCTCATTGGCGTCTCCCAGAATCCCGCTTGTATACAGTTCAACCGTAAAGGCACCGTTTGTGGAAGTCTCCAAAGCACCCTTAAATGCCAGCATGGCCGCATAAGAGGGATGGTTGATGGTCGTCCCGCCAATGGTCAGCGTAGGTGCATCTGTGAATGCCAGCTTTACAACCTGGCTGTCTTCGCTGCTCTCACTTGGATTATCCGCAGGCTCCGCCGCAAAAGCAGAAGCCGGCAGGGTAAGTGCTATGGTCAGACTCAGTAAAATACCAATTACCATTTTTAAATTCTTTTTCATACCGTTCTCCATTCTTTTCGTTTTCTTTAATAGTTTTAATTCTTGCACGACATCATACAATATGATAATAATATATCATTTGCCGTCATTATAGTCAAGCAGAATCTATTATTTTACTTATTATTGTTCATTTCTACAATTATTGAGGTCTAAAATCACCAAATTCCCCAATTTTATATCCATTATGACGAAATCCATCTGTATCACGGCCCATTTGTATGAGGCTGGCCGCCGTAAAAGAGCAGCTGCAGAAAATCAGACAGCTTATCCTGCAGCTGCAAGCAGTATGGGAACCGTCACAACACAGAATACCGTTGTCAGTATAATGGCCGCGCTGCAGGCTGTGCCGTCCATCCCCTTCTGGGTTCCCAAAAGCAGCGGCATATTCCCAACCGGCATCCCAAACATAATCATGCACACCAAAATCAACGCATTCTCATCCGTAACCATTCTCAATACGGGCAGCATAACAAGGGGAATGAGCAGCAGCTTAACGGCTGCAAATACATAGAGCTTCCACTGTTTAAAAATCTTTTTCAAATCTGCATGTACCAGCGAAAATCCAACCGACACCAGCGCCATTGGCGTAGTCACATTTCCCAGATACCCCACCGCTGTCTTTATAAAATCAGGCAGCCGGATCTCAAAGATAAGAATCAGGACAGCGGCAGTGCCGGCCGCCGTTCCCGGATTAAGCATTCCCTTTAAGGACGACACCGAAAATTTCTCATCCAGCAGTGCCGTCCCGTATGTATAGAGCACAATTGTATTGACCAGCATAAACTCTGTGACATAGACAACGTACTGTTCCCCTAAAATACTGGAAACTACAGGAATTCCAATGAAACCCAGATTTGAAAAGACAAACATCATCTGATAAATTTTGCGCTGATCCCGGTTCTTTTCAAACAGCGGTGACATCACTGCTCCCGCCGCTATGAATACTGCAAACATCCCTGCCGCAATCAGCATAACCATCCCCATGGTTTCAAGCGGAATCGTACCCACAGAATCCGCCGCGCAGGAAATGACCAGTAACGGGCTGAAGAGATTTACAATCATCCGGGACATCTGGCGGTTGGTGTGCTCATCCAGCATGCCTGTCTTCGCCGCCAGACAGCCGCCGCCAATCATAAGAAGAAGTGCCAGCATTTGAAAAAATGTAATAAGTACTGCCATGTTCGTTTTCCTCTTTCGTAAATTTTTACACCGATACCCTCTCTTGACAAAATATGCACGGTTGAGAAATGATATCATATCATCATACAATATGATTATATAACACCCATCCGGGTATTCGTCAAGTGATTTCCCATCAAAGCCTTAAATGAAACCGTAAGACAGGTCAAAGGCGGAATCAGCCGGCAGCAGTTTCCCTATCCGTGTCCGCTTGATTCTTGCACACAGCATATAAAAAACCTCTGCCGGCTGATTCCGCCTCAAATCTGTTTGACTGCTTCACAGCAATTCTTCCATCAACAATTCCCGCTCTTCATCTTCCTTCTGAAGCTTGGCCTGCATCTCTTTTTTCTTCTTTGTCATCAGACCGCCGATGCGTCCGGTTTCTTTGGCCGAGAGAGATTTCCACCCCTCGGCAGTCACTTTATCAAGCAATCCCAGCTCCTCGGCAATCTCGTATTTCAACTGCTCCTCCGGATCTAAGTTTTTTAAATCCACTTTCTTTCCTTTTGACATAAAAAAGCCATACCCCTTTCTGTTTTTTGCTGTGTATGTTCAGCTTTCCATATATTAGGAGTATGGCCATTTCTTTTTTACTTATTCGTTTTTTGTAAGCCCTGTGGTGATTTTATTTTCTGCCGCAGCACTGCTTATACTTCTTTCCGCTTCCGCAGGGACATGGATCGTTGGGGTAAATCTTCTCACTCTCCCGCTTTTTGGGCGCCCTTGCAAGGCTGGTATCCTTATTCGTGCCTGTCACCTTGGCTACCTGCTCCCGCTCGGCTTTCTCTTCCACCCGCACACGGAACAGAATGCGCACCGTCTCCTCCTGGATGCTGGCGGTCATGGCCGAGAACATTTCGTAACCGCTGAGCTTATATTCTACCAGGGGATCCCGCTGTGCAAAGGCCTGCAGGCCGATGCCTTGGCGGAGCTGATCCATATCGTCGATGTGATCCATCCATTTCCGGTCAATGACCTTCAGAAGGAATACCCGCTCCAGCTCACGCAGCATCTCCGGGTTGGGGAATTCCGCCTCCTTCAGCTCGTACAGCTTCACAGCCTCCTCCTTCAGAAGGTGCTTCAGCTCGTTCTTCTTCTTTCCCTGCACCCGCTCCGGCGTAATGGGCTTCAGTGGAATCGTGGGAATCAGAAGCTCGTTCAATCCCTTCAGATCCCACTCCTCCGGATCCTGATCGTCCCCAATCAGGGTATCCACGGTATTCTCCACCGTATCTGTCAGCATCTTGTAAATGGCATCCCGCATGCTCTCGCCATTTAATACCCGGCGGCGCTCCGCATAGATAATCTCACGCTGTTCGTTCATAACCTGATCGTATTCCAGCAGATTCTTACGGATTCCAAAGTTATTGCTCTCGATCTTCTTCTGGGCCTTTTCAATGGCATCCGAGAGCATCTTGTGCTCAATTTCCTCATTCTCCGGCACTCCAAGGGCATTGAAGATTCCCATGAGACGCTCAGAACCGAAGAGGCGCATCAAATCATCTTCCAGAGAAATATAGAAACGGGATTCACCCGGATCTCCCTGACGTCCGGAACGTCCCCGCAGCTGATTGTCAATACGGCGGGCCTCATGGCGCTCCGTACCGATGATCTTGAGACCCCCGGCAGCCTTGGCCTCATCGTCCAGCTTAATATCCGTACCACGGCCTGCCATGTTGGTGGCAATCGTCACAGCTCCATGCTGGCCTGCCAGCGCCACAATCTCCGCCTCCCGCTCATGAAACTTAGCGTTCAGCACTTCATGGGGAATTCCTCTCCTGCGCAGCAGCATACTCAGCTCCTCAGATGCTTCAATGGTAATGGTACCCACCAGCACCGGCTGTCCTTTCTTGTGGGCTTCCTCAATGGAATTCACCACTGCAAAGAGTTTCTCCTTCCGGGTCTTGTATACGGCGTCCTGCAGATCCTTACGTACCACCGGACGGTTGGTGGGAATCTCAATTACGTCCATTCCGTAGATCTCACGGAACTCCTTTTCCTCGGTGAGGGCGGTACCGGTCATACCGGCCTTTTTCTCATATTTATTAAAGAAATTCTGGAAGGTAATATTGGCCAGTGTCTTGCTCTCCCGCTTTACCTTCACATGCTCCTTGGCTTCAATGGCCTGATGCAGACCGTCGGAATAACGGCGGCCCGGCATAATACGCCCGGTAAATTCATCTACGATCAGAACCTGATCGTCCTTTACCACATAGTCCTGATCCCGGAACATCAGATAGTTGGCCCGCAGAGCCAGAATCATATTGTGCTGAATCTCCAGATTCTCCGGATCTGCCAGATTCTCAATGTGGAAATACTGCTCCACCCGCTTTACGCCGTCGGCAGTCAGATTTACCACCTTGTCCTTCTCATTCACAATGAACTCGCCGGTCTCCTCGATCTCCTCGCCCATAATGGCATTCATCTTGGAGAACTCCCCGCTGGCCTCGCCCCGCTTCATAGTCT
>CATJHO010000154.1 GCA_949740535.1 uncultured Lachnospiraceae bacterium | reverse complement strand
CGTTTCTTCAAACGCAGATACAAGTATGTGAGGGGGAATATATGAATGAAATAAACAGAGAGGGTAACCAGGTCAGGACTTACAGGGGTACCCGTTTTTCGTATGTGGGAGAATCCGTGTATCAGCAATAAAGACAATTTATGATGAGGATGGTTTTATCCACACATTCACTACATGACATTGGTCCGGATCGTAGAACAAATATATAAAGAAAACGGTGAACGAGATGGTTGTATTATTGATTGGCGGCAGCAGCGGATTTATGGATTCTGTCATTGACAAAATGAACAAAAGCGGACATCAGGTATATTTATTGACCGGGCAGAAGGATAGGCATACTTCTTATAAGCGTGTATTTGAAAAATATAATTTCGAATATGATACGGATAGTATTGAAGATATTTTTAAAAGTATTCAGCCGGAACTGATCATATTTATGGGGGCATATGATACCAACTTTGACTGGAGTATGGCAAGGCAGGAGTCTGTCCGTTATTCTGCGGCGCTTACGAACCTGCTTTCGGCATATTCCGTGACAGGAAAAGGCCGATTTGTATATTTTTCATCCCATGAGGTTTACAGCAGTATTCACGGGGCTGATGTGAGGGAGGAGACCGTAGCGGAGCCTAAGGGCCTAAAAGCGCTGGCTATTGCGCACGGTGAGGAGCTTTGCAATAGTTACCGGCTCAGTCGGGGGATGGATACGCTGATCCTTCGCTTTGATCACATTTACGGGATTCCTAAAAAAGGAGAACGGCTGGACGATCCCTGTTTTAAGATGTGTCTCGAATCGTTAAAGAGCGGGAGGATATCTGCCAACAGCAGAAATTCATTTTCCATGATCTATATGAAGGATGCCGTTGAATTTGCATATAAGGCGGCCGTAGATGCTGAACCGACACACTCATGCTATCATATTTCTTCCATGGAAGAGATCGATGAAATGCAGCTGGCCGGGCTGCTGTGCAGGCACATGGGAGGGGACAAGGTTGAGATCGTGGATAACTCCGTAGGCGAAAACCATCGTCTGCTTCTGGATGGAAAAAGATATCTGAAGGAATACTCCATGAAGGTTTTTGTAGAGTATGATGCAGGCGTACAGAAGGTCGTACAGTATATGGCGAGCCACAGGGAGGCATTTCTTAAGGACGAAGACAGCGGCGGAGGCAGACTTGGGAGGCTGATACATAACACAAGGGTGGTCATAAGAAAAGTCATTCCTTTTGCAGAGAACTGTATATGCTTTATTCCTTTTTTTATGCTGAATAACCGGGCGGTAGGAAGCCAGTATTTCAGCAGGCTGGATTTTTATCTGCTGTATGTGCTTCTGTTTGCGATCATGCACGGGCAGCAGCAGGCACTGGTTTCCGCTGTTCTTGCGGTCTGCGGGTATTGTTTCCGGCAGATGTATCACCGTACAGGTTTTGAAATATTAATGGATTATAATACCTATGTATGGATCGCACAGCTTTTTATTCTGGGAATGGTTGTAGGATATATGCGCGACCAGCTGAAATATATCAGAGAAGAGAACGAAGAAAAGGTCAGATATCTTCATGGAAAGCTGGATGATATCGAAGATATCAATGACAGTAATATCCGTATGAAGCAAAGCTTTGAGATGCAGATTATGAATCAGAAGGACAGTCTCGGCAAGGTGTATGAGATCGCTTCACGTCTGGATGCGTATGAACCTGAGGAGGTATTGTTTTATGCGGCGGAAATGCTGTCCAAGCTGATGGAAAGCAAGGATGTGGCGATCTATACAGTGGCAAACAGAGATTATGCCAGGCTGTTTTCAGCGACCTCCAATGAAGCACGCAAATTGGGAAATTCCGTCAAGTATACATCCATGGAGCTTATGTACAATGAGCTAAAAGAACGCAGGGTTTATATTAACAAGACGCTGGAAGACAAACTTCCGCTCATGGCAAGCGCTGTATACGAGTCAGAAGAAATGCAGCTGATCCTGATGATCTGGGGGCTTCCGTGGCAGCGAATGACGCTGGCGGAGGCGAACCGGCTGACTGTGATAGGTGCGCTGATCCAGAATACGGTAGTACGTGCCAACCGTTATCTTGAGGCATTAAGAGACCAGCGCTATGTGGATGAAACGAACGTACTGGACGAAGAAGCATTTGCACATTTGGCAAAGGCATTTTTTGATGCAAGAGATAAAGGGCTGACGGAATGCTCCCTGGTTGAAGTTATAGGAGTTGGCGAGTACGGCAGGAAAGAAGCTGCCGTAATACTCAGCGCTCAGATGAGGCAGACAGATTATCTGGGTATACTGCACGGAAGATTATGCGCATTGCTGTCTAATACAGATCAGGAAGGTGCCAGAAGCGTTATGGAGCGCTTTTCGTCAAAAGGATATCACAGTGAACTGAAAGGGGAGGCAGTATAATGCCGGATTGGGATGAGAGAGTATTTCTGATAGTAGTTATTTTAAACGCCCTGACAGCGGCTGTCTACTTTCTGTGGGAAGCGCTGGTGGTTACTACGGCTAATGAACGGCAGAGTAATACGAAAGAAAGACTTTTTGATAACAGGAGGGCTTTTCTGCTCAAGACGGCAGTGATGCTTTTCTGCCCGGTGATAGGCATACTTTTCTTCCTGATCTCTTACCTGATGGATAAGCTTCTTTTTTGGACAGCTCCGGATCTGGAGGATGTAATTTTCAGCAAGGATCGTGTAAAGACTCAGCTAAAGGCGGATGAGGAAAGAGCGAGGAATATGGTCCCTCTGGAAGAAGCGCTTGCAATAAATGAAAAGAAGGATCTGCGGCTGGTCATGATGAATATGGTAAAAGGAGAGATACAGGATTCTCTGGCGGCAATCGCGCTGGCGCTGGACAGTGAGGACTCAGAGTCCTCTCACTATGCGGCCTCTGTTATGACTGACGAACTGAATGAATTTCGTACAAAGGTGCAGAAGCTGATTCAGGAGATCCAAAATGAAAAAGAAGAAGAGACAGCGCTTGAAGAGATGCTGGTCAATTATATGAACAAGGTTTTAAAACTGCAGATATTTACTCCTATTGAACAAAAGCGGTTTGTATATATTATGGCGGATACGGCAGAAAAGATACGGCAGAAAGATATGCCGAAGCTTACAGAAGAGCAGTACGAGAACGTATGCCTGAGACTGCTGGAAATACAAGATTATTCAAATTCGGAAAAATGGTGTTCCTGGCTGGCAGAACAATATCCGGACCAGCTCAGCGCTTATACGTGCAGATTAAAGCTTTATTTCACTATGCAAAATAAAGAAGCCTTTTTCAGGGCGCTGAATGAGCTCAAGCAGTCAGAGGTTGTGATAGACAGTGAAACACTGGAACTGATACGGGTGTTTAGTTAAGAGCAATTTGGGAAAGGCGAGAGGATAAAAATGGTATCACGTCGGAATTATTTTGCGATCACGATTGTTATGTTTATCATTTTCTTTCTGTTTCTGTCTACCGGAGTCATAACGGAAAAGTGGAATGATTATGAAGTAAATTCCTATTCAGAAGATATAAAGGAACTGCCGGCAGGCAGCGGGGCATATTCGGCAAATGGAGATACGGCGGAAGGGATCTCAGGACAGATGAGAGACTTTATCGTATATATCGGCGGAGAAAAAATGGAGGGAGCCGTAGAAGTATGGGCTTCATACACTAAGAAGGGGATGGAAAGCTATACTTCCTTGAGCCAGTGCAGGGATGCGGACTGGAAGGAAGAAAACAGGATTCCGGATATGCTGGTTATCGACCCTGACCATATCAGGTGGGAGGAGGAAAAAGACCTGGAATATCTGGAAACGTATCTGGATACAGGCAGCGACGTGGTCTTTAGCAGTATGCCAGACGTGTCTGTGATTAAGAAAAGTCCGAGGATACGGAAGCTGTTTGGAATCAAGAAGGTAAAAACAGAGAGTACTAAAGTAAAGGGGATTCATCTGTACTCCGGCTTTTTGCTGGGAGGAGAGGCCGTCTATATGACGTCGGACAAAAAAGAAGAGAAGAAACGGCAGGATATGGAGCTGACGCTTCCATGGTATGAGCTGGAGGCCGGTACAGAGGTCTACATGAAGGGGCTTATGAAAGAAGATGGCACGGAATCAGAAGAAGCTCCGATCGTCATATGGAAGAAAAATTACCGGGGTTCATGTCTGATGGCTGTGAACGGAAGTTATATGGAAGACTTCGGCGGCATCGGCCTTTTGTCTGCAATGACCGCACAGATGGAGCTTTATGACCTTTATCCGGTCGTAAATGCACAGAGCATGATCGCAGCAAACTTTCCGATTATGTCACAGGAAAATGAAGACAAGGAAGAGGAAATTTACAGCAGGAATATGCAGGGGGTAGGGCGTGATATTCTGTGGCAGGGGATTATGTCCGCTTACCGCAGAGGCAGAATGGGGCTTTCCTGTATGATGGCGCCGCAGCTGGATTATGGGGATGATCTGCAGCCGGAGCAGAAACAGCTTCATTACTATATGAAAAATCTGAATAAAGAAGATTCAGAAGTCGGACTTTCTGGAATCAGCCTGTCAGACACACCGCTCAAAGAAAAGCTGAAAGCGGATTATGACTTTATACATCAGACGCTGCCGGACTATCAGGTCGCTTCTTTTTATGCAGGAAGCCTGAGTGAAAGTGAGATCAAAGCAGTTATGGACGAAAAGGCCATGTCTTCTGTAAGGACGGTTATCACGGAGGACAGGAAAGACAATGAGATTGTAGGCTATCTGTCGGAACATGTAACGGAGCAGAAAGTACTTTCAGACGGTTTTACACATACCTACCGGGATGATCTTAGAATTAGATGTGTGGAAACCATGCTTGCCTACACGAATACCCTGGTGGATGTGACCCGTGCGATATATCCGGAGGATGAAAATGACAGCTGGGAAAAGCTGTCGGAGGATCTGGGATGGAATATTCAAAATTACTGGAAAGAATTTTACGGTTTCCAGGGAAGGACCGTATCCGAAAGCGATGTGTGTATCCGAAAGTTTCTTGCTCTTGATTACAGCCAGGAACGAGAGGAACAGAAGATCTCTCTGAAACTGTCTGATACAGATGGTCCGGTATGGTTTATTTTGAGAACTCATAATGAAGTGATAGAAAAGATGGAAGGCGGTACCTTTACGAGGCTGGAGCCGGATGCTTTCCTGCTTGAGATCGAGGAACCGGAGGCAGTGATGACAATGAAGAGTACAGTGTCTACTTATGAATAAATTAATAACAGGGAAGAGGGCTTGCTATGAAAATCTGTCTTGTAGCAGAAGGGTGTTATCCATATGTAGTAGGTGGCGTATCCAGTTGGATGCATCATCTCATACAAGCTTTCCCAGACCAGGAATTTATCATTCTGGCGATTGTGGCGAACCGTTCTTGGAGTGGAAAGTATGTATATGATCTGCCTGAAAATGTGACAGAGATACATGAGCTTTATCTGGACGATTATGACTGGGGCAGGAAAACCAGACGGAAAAAACCCATGAGCAAAAAAGAATACCAGGCTTTCAGGAGTCTTCTTTTGAACCAGAGTGTGGACTGGGAGACATTGTTTGAGTTGTTCCGGAAAAAATCGCTTTCCGTAGATAATCTGCTGATGTCGCTGGATTTTTTGAATGCGGTTACAGACTGCTATAATCTGAATTACAGCCAGATTGTTTTTTCGGATTTTCTGTGGATGATGCGGTCTATCTATCTGCCCATGTTCCATACATTGAAGATGCAGCTGCCGAAAGCCGATCTGTATCATTGTACGGCTACCGGCTATGCAGGGATACTCGGAAGTATGGCAAAGTATTTTTACGGAGTGCGCCTGCTGATCTCAGAGCATGGAATCTATACAAGAGAACGGGAAGAAGAGCTGATTAAGGCAAAATGGGTGCAGGGGATTTATAAGGATATCTGGATCGACCAGTTCCGGAAAATGTCAAATCTGGCTTATGACCGGGCGGATCTGGTTACCAGTTTGTATGAGCATGCCAGGGAGCTTGAGGTTGAACTGGGATGTCCCTTCGAGAAGACCATGATCACTCCGAATGGAATCCAGGTGGAAAGATTTCAGGGGCTTCCGGAAAAGGACGAGGACGAGAAAGAGTGGGTGTACATAGGTGCCATAGTTCGTGTAACTCCGATTAAAGATATTAAGACGATGATACATGCGTTTGGCTTTGCAAAAGAGACAGAACCTTCTTTAAAGCTTTGGATCATGGGGCCGTGGGAGGAAGATGAGGAGTATGCCGGCGAATGCTTTGAACTAGTAGAGTCAGAGGGGATTCCGGATGTTGAGTTTACTGGCAGAATTGATGTCAGGGAATATCTGGGAAAGATGGATCTGACGATCCTGACCAGTATCAGCGAGGGACAGCCCCTGACAATACTGGAAAGCTTTGCGGCGCATAAGCCGGTCATTGCTACAGATGTAGGAAACTGCAGAGGACTGCTTCTGGGAGAAAACGATGAGTTCGGCGCTGCGGGGATCGTAACACATATCATGAATGTGGAAGAGATCGCGCGGGCTATGGTATCTATGGCAAGAAATACGACGATGCGTCTGCAGATGGGAGAAAATGGATATCAGAGAGTTCTTGCCAGGTATGAATACAGAACTATGATCGAAACATACCGTAGTATTTACAGGGATTTTGCGAAAAGTATGGGGCTGGAATGGAAAAATGATCAGGACCAAACAGAAGGCATGGAAGAGGGAAAAGTCCGGAAAGAGGAATGAGTCATGGCAGGGATAGGAGTAAAGCTAAATAAAATATTTCAAAAAAACAGTATTGTGGCAAACCTTGTGGGATTTACATACAGTACCGTTGCTACGGTAGCTCCGATGTTTGTGATCATACTGGTGATCCTGCTGATGGGCTGGGTGCTGGGGTTCAGTACGGTAGGCTACCTGAACCGGGAATTGTTTTCCTGCACCGTGCTGTATATGTTTATTTTTTCCCTATTAACCGCCTCGCCGTTTAACTCGGTATTGTCTAAATATATGTCGGATGTTATCTATGAGGAGCGGTATGAGGACATTTTGCCCTGTTATTATCTGGGGCTGACCATGAATCTGTCGTTAAGCTGCCTGCTGGGCATTCCGTTCTGTTTATGGGAGCATTTTGTGGGCGGTGTGAAGGTGTTTTATGTGTTTACCGGATTCTGCGGATATATTTCTCTTGTACTGGTGTTTTATTCGATGATATATATGTCCATCTGCAAGGACTATGAGAAAATATCCTTGTTTTTCATTATCGGGATGTTGGTGACGTTTATTTTCTCACTGATCCTGAGATATTATTTCCGCTGGAGCATTACAGAGAGTATGCTGTTTGCCTTGGTGACAGGTATTTTTCTGATCGCGGTGCTGGAATTTTCTTTTGTAAGACGGTATTTTCGGCGCAACAGTAATCAATACGCGAAGGTACTGAAATATTTTATAAAATACTGGCAGCTGGTGGTCACGAACTTTCTCTATATAGCCGGACTGTATATACATAATTTTGTTTTCTGGAATACAGATATGAAGATGATAGTGGTGGATACCTTTGTATGTAATCAGCCCTATGATATGGCGAGCTGCCTTGCAATGTTTACCAACATATCTGCTACTATTATTTTTATAGCCCATGTAGAAATGCACTTTCACGAGAAATATAAAGCTTATTCCGAGTCCGTGATCGGAGCAAAAAAAGCAGATATAGAGAATGATAAAAGACAGATGTTCCGTCAGATGGGAAACTCTCTTATGACACTGGCCCGTATCCAGTTTATCATAACGGTAGTCGTGTACCTTTTATGTATTATACTGCTCCCGCTATTCGGATTTTCAGGGCTGGTTATGAGCATCTATCCCTGTCTTGCAGCAGGATATTTTATTCTGTTCATGATGTATTCTGCCATTCTGTTTTTGTATTATTTTAACGATATGTCGGGCATGGTACTGGCAACGCTGAGTTTTTTTTCCGTAACGTTTGCCGTCAGCATCTATGCGACAAGACTGGATGAAATCTGGTACGGGATCGGGGTGGTGTGCGGGTCGTTTGTCGGCTGGACGGTTACCTATATGAGGCTGCGCTGGATTGAGAGAAATATTGACAGACATATATTCTGCAACGGGAAGCTGCTGAAGCGCGGAAAGGGAGAGAAGCCGTCCAGCAAGGTATACGACAGGCGGAGCAACGAAAAGATCATAAAGGAGAACATCTGACAAATGATAGGAACAGCCGACATTATAAGACATGGAATGATTGCAGCAGGTACTTTTACTATGATTTTCAGCTTCTGGTATCATTCTGTCAGGAAATTAACAGTAAATTTTGCAGTAGTGTGGGAAATCCTCAGCATCATATTGATTGCGGCAGGTGTTATTCCCGCATTTTCATCCTGGGCATATCACCTTTCAGCAGGAACCGGGCTGGTATTGTTCTTTTTAGGTGCTGTCTGTTTATGGGGAGGGTTTCAGTTCAGCATTCTGGTATCACATTTGGCTATGAAAAATAGGGAGCTTGCCATGCAGGTGTCCCTGCTCATGCAGGAAGACGCGAAGATGGCGGAGCAGCTGGAAGCGTTGGAAGACAGGGTGAGAGAGTGTGAAGAAAAAGCTTCTGTTTGTGATTAATACCTTAAGCCGGGCTG
Source organism: uncultured Lachnospiraceae bacterium (assembly GCA_949740535.1). GTDB lineage: Bacteria > Bacillota > Clostridia > Lachnospirales > Lachnospiraceae > Laedolimicola. Next base: position 6,173 of record CATJHO010000154.1, on the reverse strand, counting down.
GAGCGGAGGTTGCCCTGCTGGAGATACTGCAAAAGCTCGATGAAAGGGAATTTGAAATATTTCTCTATGTGGTTACGGGACAGGGAGAGCTGGTCGGCGGGCTTCCTGATCATGTCCGGCTGCTCAATCCCGTATTCTGCGCAGATTCTGTTCTGACGGGAAAGGGCAGGAGAGCGCTGGTGAAGAAAGTATGTCAGTCCTTTGTAAAAAACGGAAGAATTATTTTTAAGATTCGGTATGTGATGAAAAATCTGGTGACCATGATGAAGGAGAAGAGGCTCCGGGCAGATAAGCTTTTCTGGCGGGTGCTGTCAGACGGGGCAGATCGGTTTGAGCTCTGTTTTGATCTGGCAGTGGCCTGGATAGAAGGCGGTTCTGCGTATTATGTGGCTGATCATGTAAATGCCCGGAAAAAAGCGGCATTCATACATATTGACTATGAGAGTGCAGGATATACGAGAGCAATGGATCAGGACTGCTTTGGAGAATTTGAAAATATATTTGCAGTTTCGGAGGAAACAAAGAATCATTTTTTACAGGTTTACCCGGAATATGCAGCAAAGTTGGAGGTATTTCATAACATAATAGACCAGGAGCGTATTTGTCTAAAAGCCCTGGAAAAGGGCGGATTTTCAGATGGATATGGAGGATTCCGCGTGCTTACTGTCGGACGCCTTACGGGGCAGAAGGGCTTTGATATAGCGATAGAAGCAATGAAGCTTCTGAAAGAAAAAGGGTATGCGATCAGATGGTATGTGCTGGGAGAAGGAGAGCAGAAAAAGGCTCTGCTGAGGAAAATCCAGGGGCTGCATCTGGAAAAAGATTTTCTTTTGCTGGGGCAAACGGAGAATCCATATCCTTATTATGCGCAGGCGGATCTGTACGTGCATGCTACAAGATATGAAGGGAAAAGCATTGCCGTTCAGGAAGCGCAGACTCTCGGCTGCGCGGTGCTCGCCTCGGACTGCAATGGAAACAGGGAGCAGATCAGAGATGGGGAGGACGGAATATTGTGTGAACTGAATCCACGGGTAATTGCAGAGAAGATCGAAGAATTGTATCTGGATGAAGAAAAAAGAAAGATGCTCGGTGAAGAAGCAGGAAAAAAGAAAATAACATATGAGGAGCAGCTTCACTTATTTCAAAGTCTGCTGGAATAGAAAAATTACGGGATAACCGCAGCGAGGTGAGGAAGAGCAGTGACGCAGAAGGAGTTATTGATTATTATACCGGCTTATAATGAAGAGAAAAATATCATCAAAGTGCTGGAACAGCTGGAAAAGCAGGAGATTCCGTCAATAGCAGATATTTTGGTTATTGATGATGCTTCTACGGATCATACCGGAAGAATCGTGAGAGAAAAGCAATATGAGCTGGTCACGCACATCTATAATCTGGGATATGGAAGCGCCCTGCAGTCGGGATATAAGTATGCGGCGCGCAGAAATTATAAATATGTGATTCAGATGGATGCGGACGGCCAGCACGATGCCTGCAATATCCCTGCGATCTATAAGGAGCTGCTGGGAAAAGGGGCGGATACGGAAAAGGCGGATATCGTATTAGGCTCCAGGTTCATGAAGGAAAGTTCGAATTTTCAGGTTTCTTTATTAAAAAAAGCTGCCTATGCCATGTTTCGCTATTTGATCAGGCAGGTGACAGGAAGAACTGTTGCAGATCCAACAACGGGCCTTCAGGGTCTTGGCAGGGAAGCGTTTCTTTATTATTCGAAATATAACCATTTTGACGATAAATATCCGGATGCCAATATGCTGATGCAAATGCTCCTGCTGGGATACCGTGTGAAAGAGATTCCGGCGGCCATGCATACAAGAGAGAGCGGACACAGTATGCACAGCGGCTTAAAGCCAGGATGGTATATGCTCCGGATGCTGTTCGATATGCTGGCGATTGTATTCCGGATCAAAATACTGAGACTGGATATAGTTCCGAAAGTATATAAAGACAGTTATGAGAAAGTGAAAACTCAATAATGACAAATCTGTTTATACTTTTCCGGCAGAAGAATCGGTTTAGAAGCACAGAAACAGTGCCCTGATACAGGACATCAAAATAATCGGGAAATGAAGAGGTGCAGAAATGGAGACGCTATATTGGATCAGTGAATACGGCAAAGTCTTTTGCGGCTATATGATTTTTATGTTTCTCTGGCCTTCTGTGGTGTTTAGCAGACATTTAAGGCATAAGGATAAGATATACCGTTTTAGCTTCTGTGTCCTCGTACAGGTGGTTATTGTAAATTCCGTTGTTCTGGGGCTGGGGCTGCTGCATATTCTCAACCGCTGGGTTGTCTGCTGTATATTTTACGGCGTTTTCATTATTAATATTGCTGCAAAGCTTGATTTTCAATATCGGAAGGGGACGTTCGGCGAAATCATTTCTTCCGGCTACCGTGTGATAATGGGAACCGCCGGGATGAAGCTGTTTTTATACCAGAGGCTGAAAAAAGCAGGCGTCTGGTTAAAGAGAATCGCTGTGAAATTCTGGAACACCCTGCGTTTACATTTGACGGAATATGTCATACTTCTGGTAATCGCCGTATATGGGATGATCTATTTTTCTTACGGGGTATTTCAGGATTACAATTATGGCTTCGGCGATATGTATGTGCATAATGAATGGATTGATGAACTGATCAGGGGGAACATTTTCTGCAAAGGAGTTTATCCGGAGGCGATGCATTGCTTTATCTATTGCCTGCATGTACTGTTCGGCCTGAAAGTATATAATTGCATGCTGTTTTTAGCAGGAATACATATAGTCGTTTTTCTTGTTTCTGTCTACTGCTTTTTAAGAGAGGTTTTTGAATGGAGATATACGCCGTTCTTTGTACTGATTATGTTTTTGACATTAGACCTGATGTGTATTCAGGAGGTTTTCGGCATGTCAAGGCTGCAATGGACGATTCCGCAGGAATTTGGACTGTATACGCAGTTTTTATGCGCGCTGTATTTAATACGCTATTTGAGGAGTACTCGAAAATGTACATTGATAAAGAAGCTTGAAAAGTATATCTGGAACGAAGAACTGCTTCTATTTATAATGGCATTGGCGGCGTCTGTCACAATTCATTTTTACAGTACGGTCATGGCTTTTTTGCTGTGCGTTCCTTTTGCGGTATTCTTTATAAAAAGAATCTTCAATAAGGAAAGATTTCTGCCATTGGCAGCGGCTGCTTTGTGCGGTATTCTGATTGCCGCAGCGCCGATGGCAGCGGCGCTGGCTTCCGGGATTCCGTTTCAGAACTCCATCGGCTGGGCGCTGGGGGTTGTGAGCGGCGATGAAGCTGGGGAAGAAGGGGTGCAAAATAAAGAAATGATGGAAGAAGCCGCAGCTCAGAACGACGGTAAATCCATCAGTGAAAAGCTGAAGAACAGTTTTTCTGTTTTATACTGGCGGGGATATGCGACGCTGTATAAGGAAAAACGGGCGGACCTGCTGGTCGGATTGACCGGGCTTGCCACTGCTTTATGGCTTGCTTATCATGTCATAAGAGCCGCCTGCCGGCTTATGAAAAAGAGGTGGATGGAGAAACGTTGTTTTGACGGATATCTGCCGGTCATTCTGACTTCGGTTTTATTAATGGTCGTGTATGTTTCGCCCTGGCTTGGCCTGCCTCAGCTGATTGCAGACTCGCGTATCTGTACTACGGAGCATATGGTGCTGCTTGCCGTCGTGGCAATCCCGATAGATATGCTATTTATTCTGGCGGGCCGGATTTGTCTGGACTGTATTTTGCAGGGCTTGTCGGTGCTTACTGCGGCAGGGATCTGCGGTGCTGTCATTACGACAGGCAATTACCATGGGTATTTATACTGTGAGCTGACACGCTATAATGCGGCTATAAACGTAACGGACGCAATTATAAACAAGTTCCCCAAATACAGCTATACCATAATCTCCACTACAGAGGAGCTCTATCATGTGGTTAACGACGGACGTCATGAAGAATTACTGACATTTATTCAGGAAGTAGATAAGCAGGATTATAAGCTGCCCACAGAATATATATTTCTGTATGTTGAAAAAAAACCGATTGAATACGGGCAGAGCCATTATTTCTGCGGCCCGGCATGGCTGGCAGGGGAGAAATATGTAGATCTTTATGTTGCGTCTGCAAGTAGGTGTCCATATATCAATGCTACGAAGATCTCGGCAAAGGATGCGGAGAAAAAGGTCCAATTATATACGCGGCCTTCAGAATCGTACTCAATTCCTGAGAGCCGCACTGTTCTGGAATCCAAAGCATATCTCTGGTGCCAGAACTTTTCAAAGCTCCATCCTTTCGAGGTGAACGTGTTTTATGAGGACGAAGATTTTGTCTGCTACTATTTTAAGCAAAATCCACATGCATTATATAATCTGGCAATAGAAGACTGGGACAGGACGGATGGAATCGAGTGGAAGAATTGACTGACAGAAAATATTTCGCGCGGACGGTAGAAAAAGAATATGAAATATCGTGATCATGCAGATCAATACAGGCGGCAGAGGCGGGGGAAAAGAAAAGCAAAGAGAAAAGCAGGATTTATGTTTCCTGCCCTGGCTGTATTGTTACTGGCTGTTTTAGTGGTTTTTATAAAAAGCATATATATAAGAGTTGAGACAGAAAGCTTCCCGTTTACAGAGTCTGCGCGGAATCTGAACAACCCGGACCGAGGATTTTATCATCTGTATACATTCCTGATCAGCGAGGAGCCGACAGATTATGATCAGATGATCAAAACCCTGTATCAGAATGATACAGATACGGAGCTTACGCTGGTTAAGATCTGTTTACAGAATTATCGCGGAGGCAGGATCAGCGAAACGGGAATTGAAAACATTGAAAAATTATTTGATGCGCTGGAATCACTGGACAAGCGTATGATCCTGCGTTTTGTCTATGATGATGAAGGTAAGGGAGAGGAGCATGAGCCTGAGAGTCTGGATGTGATTCTCTGGCATATGCAGCAATTGAAACCTGTTTTGAATGCGCACAGCGGGCAGATCTTTATCCAGCAGGGGCTCTTTACAGGCGCCTGGGGAGAGATGAACGGAACAAGGTACGGCGGAGCAAAGGATATGAAACGCCTGGCGGAGCAGCTTGCGGCTGTAACGGATACAGCTGTATATATGGCGGTCCGCACACCGGCCCAGTGGCGCGGCATTACAGGTTCAGGCAGCCCGGCGGAAGCGATTCTTTCGGGCAGTCAGACGGCAGCAAGGCTCAGCCTTTTTAACGACGGGCTGCTTGGAAACAGCAGCGACTACGGTACTTATAAGACTGATGACAGCAGCGCGTCAGATCCACTGGGACGCTGGGGCAGGGAGGAAGAGCTGGAATTTCAGAGAGAATTGTGCAGCTATGTGCCGAACGGAGGCGAGGTCATCAATGACAATCCTTATAATGATTTTGAGAACGCGGTAAAAGGTCTGGCAGAAAGACATATTACTTATCTGAATAGGGATTATGACCAGGCTGTATTAAATAAGTGGGAGAAGGCTGCGGTATCCGAAGCCGGCTGTTTTTATGGTATGGATGGCTATACTTATATTGACCGTCATCTGGGATATCGGCTGCTTATTGCAGATGTCTGTCTGGAATATCGTCAGAAGCAGAGATGCGTATCGGCGGAGGTTTCTTTAAAAAATGCCGGTTTTGCACCTTTGTATAAGACGCCCAAAGTGATTCTGGCCCTGTATAATGAGGACGGGGAAGAAGTACTTTCAAAGGAAATGTCATGTGATGTCAAAAGTCTGGTAGGCGGAACAAAGACTGATCAGTGTCGAAGCGCTTATACGGAGATTCCTGTCGGTGAGCTTTCCCGGTCAGATTACATGGCTTTTTTTTCTATAGAGGATTCGGATACCGGAAGGCATATCTTGCTGGCAAATGAGCAGGATGCGGAGGAATATGGATACCGGATAGGCACTGTGAAGGTTCGCTGGTGATTTATCATTCAGGAGGTTTGATATCACTTTTAAGGAATGCTATCCTGAACATTACGGCCAAAAAGAGGTTAAAAAAGAAAAGGAGGGCGTTTATAGCCTGTGGGCTGTAACAACGGGGTGTATGAAAAAAGTATCGGTCATTATTCCGATGTACAATTCGGAAAAATACATCAGACTTTGCCTTTGCTCTGTGCTGGGCCAGACGTTCAGGGACATGG
>CATJHO010000153.1 GCA_949740535.1 uncultured Lachnospiraceae bacterium | reverse complement strand
GTTTCGCTCTTTTCCACAGACCTGAAAATCTTTCCCAAAATCTCTTGTGCTTTCCCCTTCATTTTATTATAATAGCGCAGATATCAAAAAAGAAGCTCTGGCGCAGCAACGCTGTCTGGCCCGGCTTCATCGGGATTTTATATGTAAGGAGGAGCAACGATGGAAAGAGACATGACAAAAGGCAGTCCGGCAAAGATTATTTTCAGCTTTACCATCCCTGTCTTTCTCGGAAATATATTTCAGCAGTTCTACAGCATGGTAGATACTGTGATTGTAGGAAAATTTGTGGGGACTCCGGCCCTGGCGGCTGTAGGATCTACCGGAACCATTTCCTTTTTTATTTTAGGCTTTCTCATGGGAACAACGGTGGGATTTACGGTGCTGACCTCACAGCGCTTTGGAGCAGGAGATATGGCGGGAATGCGCAAAACCGTTGGCACTGCCACACTTCTGTCCCTGCTGGTCTCTCTGATTATGACCATTGCAAGTATGCTGGGAATGCGTTCCCTTTTAACTCTTATGAATACGCCTGCGGATATTTTTGCAGACGCCTATACCTACATTATGATCATCTGCGCCGGAATTTTTGCACAGGTTCTTTACAATCTGCTTTCCTGTATCCTGCGGGCTCTTGGAAACAGCAGGACGCCCTTGTATTTTCTGATATTCTCTGCCTTTTTAAACATTATTCTGGATTTGCTGCTAATTATCAGCTTTCAAATGGGCGTGGCCGGAGCCGCCATCGCTACCGTCGTATCCCAGGGAGTGTCTGGTATCCTCTGCCTGATTTATATTATAAAAAAGGTGCCGCTCCTGCGCCTCCAGAAAGAGGATTGGATTTGGGATTCCCATCTGGCAAAAATGCAGATGGGTGTTGGGTTCCCCATGGCGCTTCAGTATTCCATCACTGCCATTGGAACCATGATGATGCAGTCTTCTCTGAATCTTCTGGGCTCTCTGGCCGTGGCAGCCTTCACCGCTGCCAGCAAGATTGAACAGCTGGTAACCCAGGCCTATGTGGCTCTCGGCACCACCATTGCCACCTACAGCGCTCAGAACACCGGGGCCGGAGATATCCGCCGTGTCCGTCAGGGCTTCCATGCTTCCACGCAGATTGGCTTTGTCTGCACACTGATTGCTTCTGCTTTTGTCATGACTGTGGGAAAATACATGACGTATCTCTTTGTATCGGAAAATGTTTCGGATATTATCGGTCTGGTGGATATCTATCTGAAATGTGCCGGAGCCTTCTTTCTGCCTCTGGCAGTTGTTAATATTTACCGAAATGGGATTCAGGGAATGGGGTTTGGACTGCTCCCCATGATGGGCGGCGTGACAGAGCTTGCAGGCCGCGGCGTTGTCTCTGTTGCTGCAGCCCGGCAGCACAGCTACTTAGGCGTCTGCATGGCAAGCCCCACAGCCTGGGTGTTAGCTGCCGTATTTCTGCTGCTTACGTATTTTCATATTATGCGGACTTATGACAAGAAAGCTGCTGACACAGAGCCTTCTGCCTGCCAGCTGTGTAATAAGAAACACCTTCCCTGCAAGACTGCCAGGCAGCAATAACGGCCTGTGCTCTTATCTGAGACGATCCCATCATTAAAAAATGACGAAAAACATCAATATCTTTTCCAACAGGGACTGTTCTCCCAGCTCCATAACGCCCCAATTCTCTGCTTCCTGGGCAAAGGCTTTTAAATTTCCATTAGGCGTCACACGCCATGCACGACTGGAATAATCCCGCGCGGCTGTGTCAACGGCAGATGCCAGTATCCGGGCAGCATGGTCACAGTTATTGGTATAAATCTGATATAACGGCAGGCTCTGCGTCTGTCCCAGCTGCTCTAATCCCCGTTTATACGCTTCCTTTTTATCCGCATCCTTCTCCACAGCCCATTTTTCATACAGTACAGTAAACTGTTCCTCTGCTTCCATATAGGGAGTAATCTGTTCTAACAGAGTGTCATAATCCTCCACTTCTGCCGGCCTGTACAACGCTATATCATAATTGTCATGCAGTTGATCTGCATCAAGATTCAGATCTCCTGTCTTTAGAAAGTATTCCGTCTCCTCCTCTGTCATGGTCCCCATACTCATCTTCCCAATGCCGCTCTTCCCCAAAAGGCTTTCTCCCAAAGATCTCTGCATTCCGTTAAAGCTGAATACGGTCCCACATCCATCCTCATTTACAAACAGCAGAATACTGTGTCCAAGCCCCTTCATGCCATCCACGTTTACAATATAGTACAGCGTACATGCTTCTTCCGCAAAAGATGTACTGCGCACAGCAGGGCGCATGGAGACACACAGGCATAAATAAACGGCTGTCAAAACAGCTGTGATCCTGCAGAAAACATATTTAAATCTATTGCTGGAACACCTATTCACTCTATTATCCACCATATTTGCTGCCGCAGACAGGGCAGTCTATTCATTCTGCACTGTTCCGTCCTTACTTGTGATATGGTTCTCCATAACATGCCTAAATGCGAAAAATCTCGTAATATTATTAAGGACAGAAAATCTTTAAAATTTTCTGCCTTGTAATGCTCTGCTTTTAAATGATATGATATTCCACATAAAGTTCCTGACGATACTCTTTATCCTGTGATACTTTGATAACGTCTGATAAACGGCCATCTTCACTTAAAAGTATTATTAATTTTGCCAACATTTCCTCACCTTTTTTCACATT
>CATJHO010000152.1 GCA_949740535.1 uncultured Lachnospiraceae bacterium | reverse complement strand
GTACATAAAGGTATACCCGAAGGGTGTTTCCTTAATTCGTACATGTTTTTTGTACATAAAGGTATACCCGAAGGGTGTTTCCTTAATTCGTACATGTTCTTTGTACATAAAAATGAAATTTGATTTAGCATAACATAAAATCAGGTAAAAAGGAAAGAAAAAATAAAAAGTTAATAATTATTTCATAATTAATAAGTTCTGTACATTGCTGAGATTCCAATTTTTTACATTCTCATTTTTTTAGAAAAATTTTAAAGGATTGTTATTGATTTTATCTTTTTATTATGTATAATAGGATATTGGAAGCCAGAAAATCTATTTTATATAGACAGGCAAATATAGAAGAAGAGAGGTTAAAGTAAGATGGCAGAAATCAATTTGAGCAAGTATGGTATTACCGGAACGACAGAGATTGTTCACAACCCTTCTTATGAGATGTTATTTGAAGAGGAAACAAAGCCGGAACTGGAAGGCTTTGAAAAGGGTCAGGTCAGTGAGCTTGGAGCAGTGAACGTAATGACCGGTATCTATACAGGCCGTTCCCCCAAGGATAAGTTCATTGTTATGGACGAGAACTCCAAGGATACGGTATGGTGGACTTCTGAGGAATACAAGAACGACAATCATCCGGCCAGCGAGGAAGCATGGGCAGAGGTAAAGAAGATCGCCCTGAACGAGCTTTCCGATAAGAGACTTTTTGTGGTAGACGCATTCTGCGGCACCAACAAGGACACTCGTATGGCAATCCGTTTCATTATGGAGGTTGCATGGCAGGCTCATTTTGTTAAGAATATGTTCATCACTCCTACGGATGAAGAACTTGCCAGCTTTGAGCCGGATTTTGTTGTATACAATGCTTCCAAGGCAAAAGCAGAGAACTACAAGGAGCTGGGCCTCAATTCCGAGACCGTGGCTATGTTCAATATCACAAGCCGTGAGCAGGTTATCCTGAACACCTGGTACGGCGGCGAGATGAAGAAGGGTATGTTCTCCATGATGAACTACTATCTGCCGCTGAAGGGCATCGCTTCCATGCACTGCTCTGCTAATACAGATATGAACGGTGAG
>CATJHO010000151.1 GCA_949740535.1 uncultured Lachnospiraceae bacterium | reverse complement strand
TTCCGCCACAGTAATATCCTACCGTGTCAAACACCAAGGAACCGTTTAATTTCATTCCGGAGCCATGTGGTCCATAGAAAATCATATCCATATTAATACTGCCGACAATCAGAACCTTCGGTTGTTGTTTCATATAATATCCCTCATCTCTTTGTTACATGGCGGTTATCCAGGATATAATTGATAATCAGCATGATAAGCAATAATGCTCCCCATACAATATCACGGTAAAAAGTGCTCAGATTCTGGAACATATTCATGAGTGTCGCAACCATCTGAAGTACAATTGCCGCCAGAACAATGCCGGGCACATTTCCTTTTCCGCCGTTTGGGCTGGTCCCTCCAAATACGCAAATCAAAATAGAAAACATAATATAGCTGGTGCCATAGTCCGGTTTGGCCGAACTCATCCGCATCGTACTGATAATTCCGGAAACAGAAGCCAGCAGACCTGAAATCGTATAAATCTTAACCAGATCCCGATTATTATTGATGCCGGAAAAGAACGCCGCCTTGGAATTACTGCCAATCAGCAGTGTCCGCAGTCCGAAGGATGTTCTGCTCATAATCATGTACATAATCACCGCGCAGAAAATAAATACCTGAAAGTTTAGCGGCAGTATCCAGAATTTGATCCCTGAAAGTTTGGTGAACACAGCCGGTACCCCGGTGATTGCCTGACCATTTGTAATAACAGTACTGATACCCAGAATAAGCTGTCCGCTTCCAAGTGTTGCCAGCATGGCCGGAACCTTAAGTTTTCCGATTAAAATACCATTAAGCGCTCCGCACACACATCCGACTGCCATGACCGCAGCGGAAGAAAATACAATCATCCACGCCGCAGAACCGGCAAAATCACTGCTTCCTATGGTTTTAGACAGCATGGTTCCTATAATGATACCGCACAAATTTGCAATATATACTACCGAAAGATCAATCCCTCCGCTGACCATACAGATAAATACCGCCAGCGCCAAAATGCCATATTCGGAAAGCTGCTTTGCAATGGATGTCATATTTCCAGCTGTCAGAAATTTGCCCGGCATAAGCAACGCGCCAAATATCACAACGGCAGACATCAGAATAAAAATACGGAAGATCGGATCGTTCATTATTTTTTTCAGATAGACTCCTGATTTTTCAGCCATAATTACACATTCCTTTCTTTCGGATCAGCCGTTCTTCTTTATACCGTTACGTGAACGTTGAGAATTAATTGCAACAATCGTACCAAGCAGAATAATTGCACCTGTAAATACATCCTGGAAATAAAGCGGAATTCCAAGCATCAGCAGATTATTCTGAATCATAATAAGAAGAACAACACCAATAATCACATTAAATAATCCGCCAATACCGGCGCCCGGACGGATTCCGCCCAATGTACAGGCTGCAATAATGATCATTTCACCGCCCATCAGGTCCGAAGGAGAAATTGCGCCTACATTACACGTATACATGAAGCCTCCAATCGCGGCAATTGTTCCGCCCAGCGTATAGGCCAGAAATATAATTCTTCCCGTCTTAAATCCGGAACGTTCTGCCGCGGCCTTGTCCGAGCCAATCGCATAAAGCCCCCGTCCGAACATGGTATAACGCAGTAAGAAAAACACAATCAGGTAAAGCACTGTCACGATTAGAAATTGTGCCGGCAGATTTGCCTTAAGCCCGTTTTCCGGATTCGTTACGGCAATCATATTGATGCTTCCAAACTCTGCCATTGTCCCATGCAGAATTGTATTGGATGCTTTCAGCGGACCATACATGATTCCACTGAAAACAGAAGATGTTCCCAATGTAACAATCAATGACGGAAAGTCAAACCTGGCCATAATATAACCATTTATCATTCCACCCAGCGCCCCAATTGCCATGCAGACCAGAAACGGTACGATAATACTTCCCTGATAGGAAGCGCTTCCAAACCAGCTGGCCGTAATAAATGCTGACAGACTGGCCAGTGCCGGATAAGAAACATCCGGACCTGCACATGTCAGTGAAAGCATTTCTGTAATACCGAACACCAGATAAACCATAACTGCACGTGCCAGATTGATCATACCAGTATTACTAAAAAACTGGCCGGAAACCGCCTCAACAGCAATGCCAAACAAAAGGGCTGTCAAAATGACATAGGTTTCCGTTCGATTCAAAATTTTCTTCATAATTGGCATCATTTCTCATCCCTCTTCTCTTAGATTGAAGCTTCTATCAGCGCCTGCTCTGTAACCTCTTCTCCACACAGAAACGCATTGATTTTTCCACCCTTCATAACGGCAACCCGGTTACACAGCTTTTTAATTTCCAGAATGTCATCGGACGCAATTATGATGGACATCCCCTGAGATGCATATTGGTTCAGAAGATCATAGATATCCTGTTTTGCGCCAATATCCACACCTACCGTAGGGCCGTTCAGAATCAGTATGGATGGATTGCAGGCGAGCCATTTTGCCAGCACTACTTTCTGCTGGTTGCCGCCGGAAAGCTTCTGAGCCAGATTATTACGGTTCCGCGGCGAGATGGAAAGGGTGTCAATCCACTGTGTTGTTTCTTCTTCTGCTTCTTTTTTATGATAAAAACCTGCTTTAGAGCTCAGATCTGCCAAATGTGTAACTGCCACATTCTCAACCAGCGCCTGTTCCAAAAAGAGCCCTTCTGTAAGCCGGTCTTCCGGAACATAACCTATCTTCAGCTGTTTTGCCTTCTGTACGCTTGAAATTTTGATCGGGTTTCCTTCCATGAGAATTTCACCGCTCTTGATATCCGCCATGCCAAACAGTGTCATGGCAAGCTCTGTACGGCCCGAACCCAGCTGTCCCGCAATGCCGAAAATTTCTCCTTTATACAATTGAATACTTACATCTTCAAAGGCGCCTTCCACTGTGAGATTTTTTGTCTCCAGCATAATCCGGGAGGAATCTCCCACCAGCGGCTTCTCCTGTGTTGACTGAATCTCCCGTCCGGTCATATAGTACGAGAAACGTTCCTCGTTAATTTCAGAGGCTTTACAGGAAACAACATTCATACCATTTCTAAAGATTGTGATGGAATCGGAAATCTCAAAAACTTCATCCAGTTTATGAGAGACAAATACAATGGCCACGCCTTCTTCTTTCAGCTGATGAATCACTTTAAAAAGGCAGTTAACTTCATTACGTGTCAGTGACGCTGTCGCCTCATCCATAATAATGACCTTTGCATCGTGAACCAATGCCCGCGCAATAGCTGTCATCTGCCTGTCTGCGACAGAGAGATCCGCAACCTTTGCTTTCATATCGATTTTGAGATTGATTTTTTCCACTGCTCTTAGTGCTGTCTCGCGCATCCGCTTGTAACTGATTATTTTACTTCCACGTGCAGCCTCCGCATTGATTGATAAATTTTCCATTACCGAGAGATTGGGAAACAGAGAAAAATCCTGATAAATAACCTGAATACCATGATTGATCGATTCAGCAGGCGTCATTTCCCGATATTCATTTCCATCAACACAGATCTTTCCGGAATCCGGTTTATAATAACCGGAAATTATTTTGATCAGTGTCGATTTGCCTGAACCGTTTTCTCCTGACAGACAGTGTACCTCACCGCCTCGAATCTGCATGGAGACATCCTTCAGGGCGTGTACCCCGCCGAATGATTTATTGATATTTTCAACCGACAAGACCCCATCATTCATGATACTCTCCTTTCCATACGGCAGAGCCGCTGCTCCACAGATGACTGCTCATCTGTTTTGCAGCGCCCCTTCATTTAGACCTTTCATTTAGAAATCGTACTCGTCTATATTATCCTTATCAATGATCAGCCAGCCGCTGCCAGTCATTACAAGCTGCTCATCATCGTAGAAGTGCATTTCGTCCCAGCCTTCCACGCCAAGATCCACACCGTCTTCTACAGGCTCGCCGGAAAGAATCTTAACTGCCAGCGTTTCCATTGCGTAGCATGCGGCAGCAGGGTCCCAGACACAGATATAAGACATGGTTCCGGACTTAACCAGATCACGCAGATCATTCGGTGTACCTACACCAACGATGCTTACCTGATCCTCCAGGCCAAGTTCCTCAATCGCCTTTGCAACACCAGTCGGCTCCAGAGAAGAACAGGTACGGAAGCAGGTGATATCCGGATATTTGGTCAAAAGCTCTTTTGCAGTATTGTAAGCGCCCTCGTATGTGTCATCCGAAGTTCCATTGGGCCATTCATCATTGAGAAGCTTGATATTTGGACAATTCTCACTTACATAATTAACAGTCCCTTCAATCCATGCCATATGAGACGCCTTGGTCAGCTGGCCCACCATTGTCGCATAGGTTCCTTCTCCGCCCAGACTCTCATCCATCAATTCTCCCAGCTTTGCGCCAAAATCTTCATTCACAAACGCCTCAATATCATACAGTACATTTTTGGCAACGCCATTACCTTCATGTGTAATAACTACAATTCCCTTGGAAAGAGCCTCCTCAAATACGCTCTCCATTGCGGAAGGGTCGATAGGACAGATGCAGATAGCATCCACACCCTGTGCAATCAAATCCTCTACCGTCTGAATCTGAGATGCAACGTCCTGTACCGCAGGGCTGGCTTCAAATGCATTGATTCCGGTATCTTCTACAAACTTCTTTGTACCTTCATTGCCGCGTACCCACCAGGAAGCGGGGCCGTACTGCGGTACCAGAGCAATCTGCCATTCGGAAGAATCTTTATCAGATACAAAGTCTGCCGGATCCCACAGTTTTCCTGTTCCCGCCCCATTGTCTGCATCGGTTTTCGTCTTATCCTCTACCGGTTCCGCATCTTCTTGAGGCTCCGCAGCCTCTGTTTTTTCCGTATCTTCCGGAGTACCTGCCGGAGCTTTACTGCCGCATGCCGCCAGACCAATCACAAGACTTACAGCTGTCAATAAACTAACAATTTTCTTTGACATAATATTACCTCTCCTTTGCTATATTGATTAACGCGCCCCGCCAAACAGCTCCATCCGGCGCCAAATGACAGTTGTATCCGGCAGAAACTGCGTCAATACCCTCATTCAAAACACGCGTGTCTGCGCATCATGTCTGCTTCACGAAAGTTCATCTCATGGAATGCCATCATACAGAGTGCCTCTGTACAGAGCAACATGCAAAGTTCAAGACATGAACCCAAAAGCATTTTCGTTCCCTGATTTCCTGTATCATAAACTCTCATAGAGCCGTCAGCATTTTTGTGCAGTTCTTCCTCTACGGGCAGTTTCACCGTATAATCCGCCTCCCTGCCCAGAGTACTCTCCGGGTGGCCGGTTATTACCAGCACTTTACATTTCAACTGTTTTGCCTTCTTAAGATATCCTTTAAGTGATGGTGTCTCTCCCGATCCGGAACCGATAATCAGCAGATCTCCCTCTTCTGCAGAAGGAGTGGCCGTATCTCCAATCATAAAAGCTGTAAATCCCATCTGCATCAAACGCATCCCAAAGCAGCGCATCATATATCCGCTTCTTCCCATACCGGTTACAAAGATACGTTTTGCTTTGCAGACTGCCCGCACTGCCGCTTCCATCTGCTGCTGGTCCATGCCTTCCTTGACCGGCTCAATTTCTGCTATAATACCTTTGAAAACTTCATTTGTATTCTGCATCATTTCTCCTCTCAACTCATTTCTCAGGCAAGATCATAGGCATCGTGCAGTTCTTCTATCATAGTCCGGGGATTATCTGCATGAACAATTGCATTTCCAACCACCAGAATCTCAGGATCAAACTGTTTTAAGCGTCTGATTGTTTCCGGGTTGATCCCTCCTGCAATTGCCAGATGCCCGGCCGGTACTGCTTTTATCACTCTCTCTGCCTCGCTTACCATGCGCTCCGTATCCAGCACATCCGCAGCATTGTGTACACAGATATAATCAAGACCAATCTTCAAAAGCTTCTCTGCCCGTCTCTCCAAATCCGGAACATTCATCATATCTGCCAGAATCCGTCCTCCGGCCCGCTCTGCACTTCGGAGTATTCCGTAAAAGGTATTCTCATTGGCCAGGGCCATGACCGTAACAACATCCGCTCCGGCTTCAAAACAACGATCTGCCTCAAACTCACCGCCGTCTATAATCTTGGCATCGGCCAGAACCAGTTTCTGCGGATATGCCCTTTTTATCTTACTGACTGCCTCAAGTCCAAACCGAAGCAGCATGGGCGTTCCGATTTCAACAATATCAATCCGGTCATGTATCTTCCAAAGCATGTCCAATGCCTGAGGGATATCATATAAGTCCATTGCAAACTGAAACTTCATTGCCGTATTCCTTCCACATCCTTTTCGTTATATTCGATAATTATTTTATCGATTTTTGTCATTATAACAAATATTTTTATCGAAGTCAATCATTTTCTAGTTAATTTCGATAATTATATCGTCATATTCTTGACTTTTATCGTATATATCGATAAAATTATTATTGAATAATGATAATTCATAATTCTATTCTTTTGTGCTATTAAATATCCTCTGATACGGGTGGATTCCATTGAAACAGATATAGAGATTCTGGCAAAGAAACTTAGTGAATCTGGCAATTCATAAAAAAACATTCATTCAGAACTATTTATAAATTCTGCAAACTGCCAAAAATATAGAAGATTTCTCACAGAAAAATATGTATCATCTCTTGACAAGGATACATCCTTGTCAAAAGAGGGTATCATTGACGGAAGAATTATTTTAATATATAATGAATTCCAGGTTTTTGTTCGATTAACTATCTTATTTACAAATTTTACCATACAAAAATGCAAACATACATATCAAAATATAAATACGCAGAAAGGTAAAATCGGGGAATTTTATGAGCGCAAGAGAGCATTCCATTTACTCAAAACGCGGTTTACGACAGAACCAGATTTTGCAGTTACTGGAAAATAACAGTGCAATGAGCAATTATGACTTATGCAACGAATTATCTTGCAGTGAAGCAACCATCCGCAACGATCTGCGGGATTTGGATAAAAGAGGTCTGATTTTCCGCACACGCGGCGGCGCCGCAAAATTAGCCGGCACAAATCCAAATCCTCTGGATAATTTTTCCATTCAGTTCCGAATCAATTCCAATGCAGCTCTTAAGGAGGCAGTCGCCGGCTATCTGTTCAGCAGCGGACTGATTCAGCCTAATCAGTCCATTGTTATTGATATGGGCTCTACCTGCTATATGGCAGCCAAATATGTCAGCGAGTGTGATTTCCCCTTAAGTGTTGCTACGAACTCTTTAAATATTGCCAACCTTATGGCCGGAAACCACAATATATCCCTGGCATTGTCAGGAGGCATCTATTATCCCGAAATCGATGCTTTTGATACAACCAGCTCCCTGAATTTGTTTTCAAACATGTTTTTTGATTATTATTTTATGGGAGCCAATGGGATATCCAAGTCAAGCGGTGTTACCTGTACCTTACAGGACCCAATTGACCGTATGCCTGTAAAGCGTCTGCTTATGTCACATTCCCAGGCAACAATTCTTTTATGTGATCATACAAAAATTAACAAAACCTATATGCAGGGAATCTGTTCTGTTAATGATTTGAATATGATCATTACAGATGATGCCTGTTCTTTGGAGGAACGGGAAGCTTTCCTTGATATCGGAACAAAAGTTGCCTTTGCCCCGGTTAAAAATCAGTTTTAACTTTCAAATAAAACAGGAGCCTGTACGGTTTTATGCCGTCTGTGCTCCTGTTTTTTTACTCCCTCTTGACAAGGGGGCATAATCTGTCAAACTATATTTCTCTATACGCTTTCCCAATTTCTTCCCCGAACACCACCTGGCCCAGTTCATCCTCTGCCCTCCCGCACACCTTCTTCGCACTTTCAATCCATCCCTGTTCATCGCGCTCCGGCCGCGGCAGATGCACCGCTAAAATTCTGCGAATCCGCATATGCTTCATCATTCTCCGGTTAGACGGAATTCCTGCCAGCGGGAAGGGGCCAATCAGCAGTTCTATCTCCTCTATCAAGCTCTCAATCCGAGCAAACAGCTCCGGCTGCGGCTGCGCATCCCCCAAAATAACTATCCGCACTCCCTCCGCTTCCAGTATACACACAAGGTTCTGTACATCCTGATAGGCCTCCCCCATATGTCTGCTGTTAAAAAATGTCAATAAATATCCCGGCACTTCCATCCGTACAGTTCCTGTTTCCTCCGGCTTTATCTGATACATATTTTCCATCGGAACCCCGGCCCCCTTCAGCTGCCGGATCACTTCTTTTGTGGAAATAATCCGAATGTTCCGATTCCTGCGAAATGCCTGCACAGCATCCTCCAGACAGAAATGATCCCCATGTTCATGGGTAAACACCAGTGTGCGGATCTTCCCATGTTCAATTTCCTCCAGAAGTTCTTCTTTCACATCCCCAGGCGTATCCGGGTACAGCCCCTGCGGATCTCTGCTGAAAAGATCAATTCCGATGCCGTTTCCTCCCATTTTTACAGTCACACCTGCATTGGCCGTATGCCGTATAATCCTGTTTATGTTCATTTTTTCCGATTCCCCTTCTTCAACAATCTGCTTCCTTTCATCATAGTTACATTTCTTCCCCATGTCAATTGTCATGTATTTTTGCACAAACCATCCTCTTTTTTAATTTTGAAAAAAATGATATAATAAATGCAATAAAACAGGTTTCTCGTGTATTAACTATATGAAAGGAGAAAGCACCCATGATATTTTGCTTGACGTCGGCAAATGATATCAGGACAGACAAGGACTCTGCCTGGCTGGATCGTTGTCTCTCAGGAATTGCTGTCCGGGATTCTCAGGCTCTGGCCGATCTGTATGACAGCACCAGTCCTTCCGTCTACGCTTTTGCTTTTTCTATTTTGAATAACCCTCAGGACGCAGAGGATGTGCTTCATGACTGTTATCTTCAGATCCACGCCGGCGCCCCTGGGTACCGCTCTCACGGAAAGCCTATGGCCTGGATTCTCACCATTACGCGGAACCTGTGCCTCTTAAAGCTGCGGGAACGCCAGCGGATTTCCGACATTCCTCAGGAAGAATGGGAGCCTTATCTGGAAACATGTGAGCAGGTTTCGCCAGAGGATAAATTAGTTTTGACCGAATGTATGAATCTTCTGTCCGAGGAAGAGCGCCAGATCGTTGTGCTGCACGCTGTGGCAGGCTTCCGGCATTGGGAAATTGCAGATTTTCTCGACCTTCCTCTGCCTACGGTTCTTTCAAAATACAGCCGTTCTATAAAAAAATTGAAAAAATATATCAGAAAGGAGAGCTGAACCATGACAAATAAGGAAACGGAACGGAAGATCAGACAGGCTTTTTCCAATGCCGTTCCGAATATACGTGATTCCGTACTCTCTGACTGTAAAACGCAGAAAGGAGCGATTACCATTATGACAGATACAAAAAAGAAACATGTATGGCGGGAACGCCTTATCGGTATGGCCGCCGCTCTTGTGTTGTTTATCGGCGGCACAGCCGGTTTCCAGCTTTACAAGACAAACTTTGCGATTGACTCCACCATCTCTTTGGATGTCAATCCTTCCATTGAAATTCAGGTAAATAAAAAAGAAGAGGTTCTGGCTGTAAATGCCATGAACGAGGATGCCCAGATTGTAGTTGGTGACATGGACTTTAAAGGAAGCAGTCTCGATCTGACCATCAACGCCCTTATCGGCTCCATGCTCCGCAACGGATACTTAAACGAACTGGCCAACTCTATTCTGGTCAGTGTAGACAGCGGCGATACGGTAAAGGGAGCCCAGCTGCAGGAACGACTGGCCAATGAAATCAGCACCGTTCTTGAGACCGGTACCTTCAACGGCGCCGTCTTAAGCCAGACTATTTCCGCTGACGCGGATCTGCGGGCCCTTGCGGAGAATTACGGAATCACCCTGGGAAAAGCTCAGCTTATCCAGCAGATTGTGACCCAGAATACCCTCTATTCCTTTTCTGATCTGGTTCCGCTTTCTATCAATGATTTGAACCTGCTTAGCGAATCCGGCAATCTGAATCTGGAAAACATCGCCTCTTCCGGCACTGCCAGCGACAAGGCCTATATCGGAAAAGACAAAGCTTTGGAAATTGCCATTGCCCATGCAGGCGTTGCTGCCGATACAGTCCGTCACTCTGAGGCAGATCTGGATTATGAAGACGGCGCTCTGGTTTATGAGGTTGAATTCAAATCTGAGGGCTTTGAATACGATTATGATATTGATGCAGTTACCGGTGAGATTCGAAAAAACAAAAAAGAGACTGATGACAGCTATATTCCGCCTCAGCCTGTAGAAACTCCGGAACCTGCCGTCCCGGAATCCACACAGGAAACCAAGCCTGATACTAAGCCTGAAAGCAAACCGCAGGGCAGTTCCAAGCCTGCTCAAAATACAGCTGAAGAATCCAAGCCCGCCTATATTGGTGAGGCAAAGGCAAAGGAGACAGCCCTTTCCCATGCAGGCGTCTCAGCAGACAGTCTCTCCAAATATGAATGTAAGCTGGATCGGGAAAATGGCATCATGGTTTACGAAATCGAATTTGACAGCTCCGGCTATGAATTTGAATACGAGATCAACGCTTCCACCGGTGCTGTTGTCAAGCACAAAAAGGATCGGGACGATGACTACCACCATGAAGAACCCGGCCATTCCGGTTCTGGCGGATCCGCCTCCTACATTGGAGAAGCCCGTGCAAGGGATATTGCTTTCTCTCATGCAGGTGTATCCTCAGACAGCGTTTCTAATTATGAGTGCGATTTGGATGACGATGATGGTATTATGATTTATGAAATAGAATTTGAGTGTGGAAATTGTGATTACGAATATGAAATTGAAGCTGTCAGTGGAGCCGTGATCAAGTATGAACGGGATGATGATTAAAAAAACAATCCCCACCACAATATGGAAAGCGGAAAAACTGAACATTTTCTTTTGAGTGTCCATATTCATAAAAAGCCGGGGCTGGCGCAATGCCAGCCCCGGCTTTTCTACCCGCCTTATAGAAGCAGTTAATTATAAAAAATAGCGCAAGCGTTTCAGGCATCAGGAAAACAGAGCTTCCCGAATCACCTCGCACACGGTAGGGTGCGGGAAAATAGTCCTTTGAATACGCTCAATGGGAATCTTATTCTCAATCATCAATGCCAGAGAATAAATATATTCCGATGCATAGGAAGACATCAGCGCTGCGCCCACAATCACATTTTTTTCCGTATCAATGATAATCTTGCATATTCCATTACTCATACCGTTCTCAGCTACATGCCGTCCGCTGAAATTGATGGAAACTTTCTTAATTGTATAAGGAATCCCCGCCTCTTCTGCCTGCTCCTGTGAAAGGCCCACAAAGGCTGCTTCCGGGCTGGTATATACCACACCACAGACTGCATCATAGCTCATAGCGTCCGGTTTCCCCAGGATGGTGTTTACCGCCACTTCACCTTCCCGGTAACCCACATGCGCCAGCATCATCTTTCCATTCACATCTCCGACAGCATAGACATTGGGCACATTCGTCCTCATCTGGGCATCTGTGACAATGGCCCCCCGTTCTATCTCTACACCCAGCTCAGCAAGTCCTTCTATATTGCTGTCAGCCCGCCGTCCCACACACATCAGAGCTTTATCATAAGCTGCTACATCAATCTTCCCATTCTTTGTAAATGTCACCACGCCATTGGATATCTTAGTCACGCTGCTGGAAAGATCGAAGGTTACACCCCTTTTCTCCAGCTCCTGCTGAAGAAGCAGGCTTATTTCCCGGTCATTGGGACCGAGAACCTTATCCATCATCTCAATGACGGTCACCTTGGAGCCAGCTTCCTGGAAGTACGCCGCCATCTCAAAACCAATAACGCCGCCGCCTACGATCAGAAGCTTCTTAGGAATCTCTGTCATATCCAGAATCTCATCACTGGTCATCACGGTTCCCTTTTCCATCTCTTCCCTGATTCCTTCAATAGGCGGCAGGACTGGAGATGAACCGGCTGCAATAATCACATTCTTCCCTGTAAAGGATTCATTTTCCGTAGACACAATCAGCACGCCGTTTTCTTTGGACAGCTTCGCTGTTCCGCTGACTACCTGCACCTTTTTTCTGCGAAGGCCGCCGGCCACTCCCTGTACCAGCGTTTTTACTACCTCGTTCTTTTTACGGACGGCTGTCGCATGATCCAGCGCGGCTTCCTTTGCCGTCACCCCGTAAGGGATACCTGCACCGCTGGCATAGTGGTAAACCTTTGCGGCATAGAGAAGGGTTTTGGTGGGGATACAGCCTGCATTCAGGCAGGTTCCCCCCAGATTCTTCTTTTCTATCAGCAGCACATTCTGTCCATGATGGGCTGCATATTCCGCGCTGTTGTAGCCCGCAGGGCCGCCGCCAATTACAATCACATCAAATTCCCGCATTATTTCCTCCTTAATAGATTGTTATATTGTTATCATTCACTGCAGTCTCTTTTAGCAAGGGTATACACCCTTACTCTATCATACCGTCTTTTCTCCGGAAAAAGCAAGGAGATTTTTCAACACCTTCTATCTGCTGTGGATTTATTTATATCTTTGCATACCAGCGCTTCCATCCCCTGACAGGGGCGCACACGTTCAAAAGAGTGTAAAAAGGCAGAATAAGACATTTTTGTTCCTGTCTTATTCTGCCATAAGTTTTATCTTCTATACTTCTGTCAATTCTTCTACAGTCTCTTCTGCTGTATCCTCTGCCAGTTCCTCTTCCTCAAAGCTTTCCGTCAAATCCAGATCTTCATCCAAATCATCGTACTGCTCCTGTGTGTCATAGGATTCCAGCTCTGTATCCAGCTTCACGGAGCGATAACGCTTCATACCGGTTCCTGCAGGAATCAGTTTACCAATAAGCACATTTTCCTTCAGACCAATAAGTGGGTCGATTCTTCCCTTAATAGCCGCTTCCGTAAGCACCTTAGTGGTCTCCTGGAAGGATGCTGCTGACAGGAAGGAATTGGTAGCCAGGGACGCTTTGGTAATACCCAGCATTACCTGTTTGCCCTCCGCCGGACGTCTGCCCTCTGCCGTAAGCTTCTCATTCATATCTTCAAATTCCAGAACATCTACCAATGTTCCGGGCAGGAAGTCCGAATCTCCATTATCCTCCACGCGGATCTTCTTCAGCATCTGCCGGACAATCATCTCAATATGCTTGTCATTGATATCCACACCCTGGAGACGGTATACACGCTGCACTTCCTGAATCATATAATCCTGAACAGCCCGGATACCTTTAATCTTCAGAATATCATGAGGATTAACGCTTCCCTCGGTAAGCTCGTCACCTGCCTCCAGCACCTGGCCGTCCTGAACCTTCATACGGGATCCATAGGGAATCAGATAGGTCTTGGACTCGCCGTCCTCATTGGTTACCTGAATCTCCCGCTTTTTCTTGGTATCCAGAATCGTCACAGTACCCGGAATCTCAGTAATGATTGCCAGCCCTTTGGGCTTTCTGGCCTCAAACAGCTCCTCCACACGGGGAAGACCCTGTGTGATATCGCCGCCGGCCACGCCGCCTGTATGGAAGGTACGCATAGTCAGCTGAGTACCCGGCTCTCCGATGGACTGTGCTGCGATTATACCTACCGATTCACCTACCTGGACTGCCTCGCCGGTAGCCATATTGGAACCATAACACTTGGCACAGACACCTATATGAGACTTACAGGTCAATATGGTACGAATCTTCAGCCGGTCAAACGGTTCTCCCTTCTCATCCACACCGGAATTGATAATCGCCGCCGCCCGTCTGGGGGTAATCATATGATTGGCCTTTACAATCACATTGCCATCCTTGTCTTTAATGGTCTCGCAGGAGAAACGTCCTGTAATACGCTCCTGAAGGCTTTCAATCTCTTCTTTCCCTTCCATGAACGCCTTAACCACCATGCCCGGAATCTCATCCCGTCCCTCACAGCAGTCAACTTCACGGATAATCAAATCCTGAGATACATCTACCAGACGTCTGGTCAGGTATCCTGAGTCTGCCGTACGAAGAGCCGTATCTGACAGTCCCTTACGCGCGCCATGAGCCGACATGAAGTACTCCAGCACGTCCAGTCCCTCACGGAAGTTAGACTTGATAGGAAGCTCGATGGTATGTCCTGTGGTATCTGCCATCAATCCACGCATTCCGGCCAGCTGTTTAATCTGCTTATCCGAACCACGGGCGCCGGAATCTGCCATCATAAAGATGTTATTATACTTATCCAAACCGTCCAGCAGAGCCTTAGTCAGAATATCGTCTGTCTTTTTCCAGGTCTCCACTACCTCTTTGTAGCGCTCTTCCTCGGTAATCTTACCACGCTTATAGTTTCTGGTAATCAAATCCACCGTATCCTGAGCCTTCTTAATCAGCTCCGGCTTCTCAGGCGGCACGGTCATATCGGAAATCGACACAGTCATCGCCGCTTTTGTGGAATATTTATACCCCATTGCCTTGATATCATCCAGAACCTCTGCTGTTCTGGTAGCTCCATGGGTGTTGATAACCTTCTCCAGAATCTGCTTCAGACCCTTCTTGCCTACATGGAAGTCCACCTCCAGCTTTAACTCATTGCCGGGAATGCTGCGATCCACAAAGCCCAGATCCTGCGGCAGGATCTCATTAAAGATAAACCGGCCCAGTGTAGATTCAATGAGATCGGAAATCACCGTGCCGTCCGGCAGGCTTTTTGTCACCTTTACCTTAATTCTGGACTGGAGCTTAATTGCGCCGTTCTCATAAGCCAGAATTGCCTCATTTACATTCTTGAAGAACTTTCCTTCTCCCTCAATACCCGGACGCTCCTGGGTCAGATAATAGATTCCCAGAACCATATCCTGAGAGGGAACCGCCACCGGGCCGCCGTCCGAAGGCTTCAGCAGGTTGTTGGGCGACAGCAGCAGGAACCGGCACTCTGCCTGGGCTTCCACTGACAGCGGAAGGTGGACTGCCATCTGGTCTCCGTCAAAGTCCGCGTTGAAAGCGGTACAAACCAACGGATGCAGTTTGATAGCCTTACCTTCTACCAGAATGGGCTCAAATGCCTGAATTCCCAGACGATGCAGAGTAGGAGCACGGTTCAGCATCACCGGATGCTCTTTGATAACCTCCTCCAGCACATCCCAAACCTCAGGCTGTACCTGACGCTCTACCATCTTTTTCGCATTTTT
>CATJHO010000150.1 GCA_949740535.1 uncultured Lachnospiraceae bacterium | reverse complement strand
CGATCCCAAGCGTCTGCTGATCGGTGACGACGAGCACGGCTGGGATGACAACGGCGTATTCAACTTCGAGGGCGGCTGCTATGCAAAGGTTATCAATCTGGACAAAGAGTCCGAGCCGGATATCTACAATGCCATCAAGCGCAACGCTCTGCTTGAGAACGTGACACTGGATGCAGAAGGAAAGATTGATTTCAATGATAAGAGTGTAACGGAGAATACCCGTGTATCTTATCCGATTAACCATATTGAGAATATTGTACGTCCCGTATCCGCAGCTCCGGCAGCAAAGGAAGTAATCTTCCTGTCCGCAGATGCATTCGGCGTGCTTCCTCCGGTATCTATTCTGACTCCGGAGCAGACACAGTACTACTTCCTGTCCGGATTTACTGCAAAGCTTGCAGGAACAGAGCGCGGAATTACCGAGCCTACACCGACCTTCTCCGCATGTTTCGGCCAGGCATTCCTGGAGCTGCATCCCACCAAGTACGGCGAGGAGCTGGTTAAGAGAATGGAAGCAAACGGCGCCAAGGCTTATCTGGTAAATACCGGATGGAACGGAACCGGCAAGCGTATCACCATCAAAGATACCCGCGGCATCATCGACGCAATCTTAAATGGCGATATCCGCAAAGCGCCCACCAAGAAGATTCCGTATTTCAACCTTGAAGTACCCACAGAGCTTCCGGGCGTAGACACCAACATTCTTGACCCGCGGGATACCTACGGCAACGCTTCCGAGTGGGAAGAGAAGGCAAAGGATCTGGCAGGCAGATTCATTAAGAACTTTGCAAAATACGAGGGTAACGATGCAGGAAAGGCACTTGTTTCCGCTGGTCCTCAGTTATAATTAAAAGCTTTCATGGGGCTGCCTGGGAATTTCCCGGCAGCCCTTATCTTACAGGGAGGTTCTTTTGACTTCCCTGCAAGACAATGAGTCAGGACGGCTTCGTAAAAAACAGTTTCCATTTTTCTGAAAGTATGCTAGAATCTAAGGAAACAGGAGATCAGTATGGAGGTTTCAGCGATGGCTAGAGAAGAAAACAGAAGTGTTCATATGATACATGCAGACGGCAAGCTGGGAGAGGTTCAGATTGCAGACGAGGTAGTAGCAATTATTGCCGGTCTTGCAGCCACAGAAGTGGAGGGCGTGGCTGCTATGGCAGGGAATATTACCAATGAACTTATCAGCAGGCTGGGGATGAAGAACCTGTCCAAGGGTGTCAAGGTTCTGGTGACCGATCGGAATGTGGATGTGGATCTGGCATTGAATATTGAGTACGGCTACAGCATTATGAAGGTCTCTGAGAAGGTACAGGATAAGGTAAAGGCCGCCATTGAGAATATGACAGGTCTGGAAGTGTCTATGGTGAATATCCGTATCGCCAGCGTGAATATGGAGAAAGCAAAATAGACCTTGTAAAGAAATATGCCGGTCCACAGAGTGCAGACAGGAGAAAAACTCAGAAGGGGCTGTGGCAGAATAAGACAGCAGGCAGGGAAAAGGCTGAGCGCTTATTCTGCAACATCCCCTTCGTTTAGTGGGGAGATAACGTATGAAGCGCAGAGAACTGAGAGAACACATTTTTGAACTGCTGTTCCGCATTGAGTTTAACAGCCCGGAGGAGATGCCGGAGCAGCTCCGGCTGTTTTTTGCAGGTCTGGAAGAGCTTGCGAAGCAGGATCAATCTTATATGGAAGAAAAATTTTCCCGTATTGTGGATAAGCTTCCGGAGCTGGATAAGGAGATTGAGGAGACAGCCAAAGGCTGGAAGCTTTCCCGGATGAGCAGGGTGGATCTGACAATTCTGCGTCTGGCTGTGTACGAACTGAAATTTGACGAGGATGTTCCTCTGGGCGTGGCTATCAATGAAGCAGTGGAGCTGGCCAAGAAGTTCGGCGGTGATGATTCTTCCGCATTTATCAATGGAATTCTTGGGAAGATAGGGAAGAAGGAATGAAGCAGGCATACACGGTTGCTCAGGTAAACACGTATATCAAGCGGATGTTTTCGGAAGACTTTGTATTGAGGCAGATTTACGTGAAGGGCGAGGTATCCAACTGTAAATACCACACCTCTGGCCATATTTATTTTTCCCTGAAGGACGAGAGCGGCACCCTGTCCTGTGTAATGTTCGCCGGACAGAGAAGGGGGCTGGCTTTTGGCATGGAGGACGGACAGCATGTGACGGTTCTGGGCAGTGTCAGTGTATATGAGCGGACCGGAAGCTATCAGCTCTATGCAAAGGAGATCCGGCTGGAGGGAGCCGGGCGGCTCTATGAGGAGTTTGAAAGGCGGAAGCGGATGCTGGAGGAGATGGGTATGTTTTCTAAGGAATACAAGCAGCCCATTCCCGCCTATGTAAAGCGCCTGGGAATTGTAACATCGCCCACCGGGGCGGTGGTGCGGGATATCCGTACAATTGCGTCCCGCAGGAATCCTTATGTACAGCTGATTCTCTATCCGGCACAGGTGGAAGGAGAGGGGGCTGTGGACAGCATTGTCCGCGGCATTGAGGCTCTGGACCGTCTGGGAGTAGACGTGATAATTGTGGGCCGGGGCGGCGGCTCCATCGAGGCTCTCTGGGCATTTAACGAGGAAAAGACAGCCAGAGCTGTTTTTGACTGCCAGACGCCCATTATCTCTGCGGTAGGGCATGAGACAGATACCACTATTACCGACTATGTGGCGGATCTGCGCGCCGCTACTCCCTCTGAGGCAGCGGAGTTTGCCGTTGCGGATGTGCAGAAGATTCTGGAGCAGATGCAGACGTACAGCCAGAGATTTCAACAGACTCTTGGGTTCCGTCTTGCCCAGTACCGGAGCCGCCTTGCGCAGATGCGGGCCTGTTTTCTGAAGGCAGGCCCCAGCCAGCAGCTGTTTGAGAAGCGCATGCGGGCCTCGGAGCTTCAGAATCATCTGGAGCAGGCCATGAAGGAGAAGCTTAGTATCCGGAAGAATCAGCTGGCAGTCTATATAGAACGGTTTCACGGCCTGTCGCCTATTTTAAAGCTGCAGCAGGGGTATTCCTATACAGAAGATGTGGAAGGACAGGCAGTCACCAGTATCCGTCAGGTTTCTGAAGGGGATACCTTACGGATTCATGTGACGGACGGCGTTTACACCGCAAAGGTAAAAGAGCGCAGAGAGTTAAAACGAAATGTCCCATAGGAGGTTACGGGAATGGCAGAGGAACAGATGGAAAATCAGGAAATGACATTGGAGGATGCATTTGCCAGACTGGATGAAATGCTGGAGAAGCTCTCAGACCGGGATACGGCTTTGGAGGAGTCCTTTCAGGTGTATGCAGAAGGGACAAAGCTGTTGAAATACTGCAATGACAAACTGGACAGGGTGGAAAAGAAAATGCTGGTGTTAAATGAGGAGGGACAGCTGGATGAGTTTTAGGGAAGAACTTCAGAAAAGGACAGCAGAGATAGAAGAGATCCTAAGAGGGTACCTTCCGGCAGAGACCGGCTTTCAGAAAACCGTCCTGGAAGCTATGAACTACAGCGTGACCGCAGGAGGCAAGCGTCTCCGCCCTATGCTGATGCAGGAGACTTACCGGATGTTCGGAGGAGAAGGAAAGGTCATTGAGCCCTTTATGGCAGCCATCGAGATGATCCATACGTACTCCCTGGTTCACGACGATCTGCCGGCCATGGATAATGATGAATACCGCCGGGGCCGAAAGACCACCCATGCGGTTTATGGGGAGGCCTTTGGGATTCTGGCAGGGGATGCGCTTTTGAATTTCGCCTTTGAGACAGCAGCAGGGGCTTTGTGCGAGAATTTTAATGAGCAGACGGCAAAAGCAGTAAAGATTCTGGCAGAAAAAGCAGGGATTTACGGCATGATCGGAGGCCAGGTGGTGGATGTGGAGTCAGAGGGACAGGCCATCGGCCAGGACAAGCTGGATTTTATCTACCGGCTGAAGACCAGCGCGCTGATAGAGAGTTCTATGATGATTGGGGCTGTATTGGCCAAAGCGGGCGAAGAAGAGCTTGAGAAGATCCGCCAGACGGCGGAGGATGTGGGGCTGGCTTTCCAGATTCAAGATGACATTCTGGATGTGACCAGTACCCTGGAGGTGCTGGGAAAACCCATTCACAGTGATGATAAGAATCAAAAGACGACTTATGTAACCCTGAAGGGACTGGATCAGGCAAAGCAGGATGTGGCGGAGATTTCCAGACGGGCCCTGGATACACTGGAGTCCCTTAAGTGTAAGAATCCTTTCCTGGAAGAACTCATTACCATGTTAATTACCAGAGAAAAATAAGTTAAACAGCAGTTTTCATCTGCATAAAGCTGCATGAAAACCGCGGAACTGGAATCAAAGAATTATGGCATTGGAAAAGATTAATCAAGTTAATGATATTAAAAAACTGGAGAAATACGAGTGGAATCTTCTGGCAGAGGAAATCCGCGGATTTCTTATTGAAAAAATCAGCGTAAACGGCGGGCATCTGGCTTCCAATCTGGGAGTGGTGGAGCTTACCATGGCCATGCATCTGGCCTTTGATTTCCCCCATGACAAGGTAGTCTGGGATGTGGGACATCAGGCCTACACCCATAAGCTTCTCACCGGGCGGAAGGCTGGCTTTGACGAACTGCGCAAATACGGCGGGATGAGCGGATTTCCCAAACGGAAGGAGAGCGACTGCGACTGCTTTGATACCGGCCACAGCTCCACGTCGATTTCAGCGGGGATCGGTCTTGTAAAGGCCCGTGATCTGCAGGGAGGAAAAGAATCCGTGATATCCGTTATCGGGGACGGTGCCCTGACCGGAGGAATGGCATATGAAGCGCTCAACAATGCTTCCCAGCTGAAGAGTAATTTTATCATTGTGCTCAATGACAATCAGATGTCCATTGCAGAGAATGTAGGGGGTATGTCCCAGTATCTCAACGGCCTGCGTACCGCGGAGGCCTATACGGGCTTCAAGGAGGGGCTGCAGAATACCCTGGAACGTATTCCGGTTTACGGCGAAAGCCTGGTCCGCCAGCTGAAGAAAACCAAGAACGGTTTAAAGCAGCTTGTGATTCCGGGAATGCTTTTTGAGAATATGGGGATCACCTATCTGGGGCCTGTGGACGGCCACAACATCGAGCAGATGATCCGCACTTTCAACGATGCAAGGCGGATCCGCCATGCGGTGCTGATTCATGTGAAGACCCAGAAGGGAAGGGGATATGCCCCGGCAGAACGGCATCCGGCCCGTTTCCATGGAGCAGAGCCCTTTGAGATTGCCACCGGACTTCCCAGTCATAAGCGGACAAAGGCAAATTATACGGATATTTTCTCCACGGTAATGCGGAAAATGGGAGATCGGGATGAGAAGGTTGTGGCAATTACGGCTGCCATGCCAGACGGCACAGGGCTGAAGCGGTTCAAAAATATGTTTCCGGATCGGTTTTTTGATGTGGGAATTGCAGAACAGCATGCAGTGACTTTTGCAGCAGGGCTGGCAGCAGGTGGTTTAAAGCCTATTGTGGCGGTGTATTCTTCCTTCCTGCAGCGGGCGTATGATCAGATTCTTCACGATGTCTGTATCCAGAATCTCCATGTGGTGTTTGCCATAGATCGGGCAGGACTGGTGGGAAGCGACGGAGAGACCCACCAGGGAATTTTTGATCTGTCCTATCTGTCCAGCATTCCCAATATGACCATTATGGCTCCCAAGAATAAATGGGAGCTTTCGGATATGCTGAAATATGCCATAGATTTTGAGGGGCCCATAGCACTGCGCTATCCAAGAGGGGAGGCCTATGACGGGCTTAAGGAATTCCGCTCTTTGATTGCCTTTGGAAAGAGTGAAGTTCTTTATGAGGAGGCGGATATTGCCCTTCTGGCTGTGGGCAGTATGGTGAAAATTGGAGAAGAGGTGCGGAAGATTCTTAAAGATGCCGGTTACAACTGTACGCTGGTCAACGGCCGTTTTGTAAAGCCGCTGGATGAGGAGAATCTGGAACTGCTCTCCGGGACCCATAGCCTCTTCGTGACCATAGAAGAGAATGTGCGCAGCGGCGGCTATGGGGAAAAGGTGCTGGACTATGTGACGGACCGTGGACTTTCAGTGAAGGTGCTGAATATTTCCATTCCGGATGAGTATATAGAACACGGAAATGTGGCCCTGCTCTATCAGGAAGTAGGGCTGGATGCCCAGACCATTGCAAAGCAGGTGATTACTGCCTATGTGGGGCAGTTGTGAGGAGCGGCGATGAAGACGAGACTGGATGTGCTGCTGGTATCCCAGGGATTTTCGGAGTCCAGAGAAAAGGCAAAGGCTGTGATTATGGCGGGAGAGGTCTTTGTAAACGGACAGCGGGAGGATAAGGCCGGCTCCATGTTTGACGAAAAAGCAAAGATCGAGGTCCGGGGACAGAAGCTTCCCTATGTGAGCCGGGGCGGGCTGAAGCTTGCCAAGGCTGTGGAGAGCTTTGGACTGGAGCTGGAGGGGCAGATCTGCATGGATGTGGGATCCTCTACGGGAGGATTTACGGACTGTATGCTTCAGAACGGCGCAGTGAAGGTCTATGCGGTGGATGTGGGAACCAACCAGCTGGCCTGGAAGCTGCGGACAGATCCGAGAGTGGTCTGTATGGAGAAAACCAATATCCGTTATCTGCTTCCGGAAGAGATTCAGGAACGGCCCCGGTTTGCTTCCATTGATGTGGCCTTTATTTCGCTCACTAAGGTACTTCTGCCGGTGCGGGAGCTTCTGGCCGGGGAGGGCCAGGTGATGGCCCTGATTAAGCCTCAGTTTGAGGCTGGCAGGGAAAAGGTAGGAAAGAAAGGCGTGGTGCGGGAGAAGGAGACCCATCTGGAGGTTGTAGAGAATGTGATTTCCTATGCCTGCTCCATCGGGTATGAGGTGCTGCATCTGGACTTTTCGCCCATCCGGGGACCAGAAGGCAATATTGAGTACCTGCTTCATTTGAAAAAGACCGGGCAGGAGCTGTGCCCTGCAGTCTGTCCGGAAGGAATACGGCCGGAGGATGTGGTCCGGAAGGCGCATAAAAGTCTTACATGAGCCATTGAGGAAATTAAAAACCAATGAATCGATTTTATATTATAACCAACAGTGAAAAGGATAAAAATCTGGAGACCACAAAGCGCATTTATAACTATCTCACCAGTCATGGCCGGGACTGCACGGTGCGGGAGTACCAGAAACAGGACGGCAGTTATGAGCGTGGCAGCGGCCGCTATACGGATGCAGACTGGATCCCGGAAGGCACAGAGTGCATACTGGTTCTGGGAGGAGACGGGACACTGATTCAGGCTGCCAGAGATACGGTGAAGCGCAGAATTCCCCTTCTGGGAATCAATCTGGGGACCCTGGGATATCTGGCAGAGATTGAGAAGGCCGGTGTCCTGGACGCCATGGACAGTCTTATGGCCGGCGACTATATTCTGGAACCCAGAATGATGCTGGAAGGAACGGCCTTAAGGGAGAAAGAGGGTCCTGTGGGCAATCTGGCTCTCAATGATATTGTGGTGAACCGCAAGGGCGCCCTGCGGATCATTGACTATGAAATTTATGTAAATGGAGAATTTCTCAACCGGTACTCCGCCGACGGCATTATTGTGTCCACCCCTACCGGGTCCACAGGCTACAGTCTTTCGGCTGGAGGGCCCATTGTATCTCCTATGGCGTCCATGATTGTAGTGACGCCTATCTGTCCCCACACTCTTACAGCCAGAAGCATTGTGCTGTCGGGAGAGGATCGGGTGACCATCCGTCTGGGATCCGGCCGCCGGAACGAGTACGAGGAGGCCTTCGCTACCTTTGACGGAGAAGTGTCCGTGCCCATGGCCACCGGGGACTATGTGGAGATTCGCAAATCGGAGAAAACAACGGATATACTGAAGATCAGCAGAATCAGTTTCCTGGAAGTGCTGCGCAGCAAGATGCGGGGAAACTAAGGCTGCGGAACTGGGATAAAAAACAGCAGTCCTTGCATACAGCCCTGGAAGGATTTACGGATGGTGTTTGAACATCCGGAAATTCTTCTGCAAAAAGGGGCTGGATGTAAGGCTGCGGAACTGGGATCAAAAAACAGCAGTCCTTGCATACAGCCCTAGAAGGATTTACGGATGGTGTTTGAACATCCGGAAATTCTTCTGTAAAAAAGGGCTGGATGTAAGGTTGCGGAACTGGAATGGAGGAGTTAAAATATGAAACGGGAACGGCATGCAAAAATTATTGAATTGATTGGCCAGTATGCCATAGAAACCCAGGAGGACTTGGCAGACAAGCTGAATAGGTCCGGTTTCCGGGTGACCCAGGCGACCGTGTCCAGAGATATCCGTGAGCTGAAGCTTACCAAGATGACAGTGGGGGGCTGCCAGCGCTATGTGGTCATTAAAGAGCACAGCCGCCAGATGGGAGAGAAATACATAGGAATTCTGCGGGAGGGCTTTGTCTCCATGGACGCGGCTCAGAATATTCTGGTGGTAAAGACAGTGGCGGGGATGGCTATGGCAGTGGCAGCGGCCCTGGACGCCCTTCACTGGCAGGAGATTGTAGGCTGCATTGCCGGAGATGACACGGTATTCTGTGCGGTCCGCACGGGAGATGACACGTTTCTGGTGATGGATAAGCTGAGAAAGATGATGCGGGAGGCCTGATGGTATGTTGACCCATTTGCATGTAAAGAATCTGGCCCTGATTGAAGAGGTGGAAATAGACTTTTCGGAAGGCCTGAATATTCTGACCGGAGAGACTGGTGCCGGAAAGTCCATTGTCATCGGATCTGTGGGACTGGCCCTGGGAGATAAATTTTCCAGGGAAATGCTGCGGGAGGGGGCGGATTACGGGCTGGTGGAGCTGGTATTTTCCGTATCCAGAGAGAGTCAGCGGCAGAGGCTTTCAGAGCTGGGTGTGGCTTTGGAGGAGGATCAGGTCATTCTTTCCAGGAAAATTCTGGATAAACGGAGCATTAATAAGATCAACGGGGAAACTGTTCCCTTAAGTCAGCTGAAGGAGACGGCTTCTGTGCTGATTGATATTCACGGCCAGCATGAGCATCAGTCCCTTCTTCAGAAAAAGAAGCATCTGGAAATTCTGGATGAATTCGCCAAAGAGGATCTGGGGGCAGTAAAGGAGGAGCTGGCGCAGGTTTACCGTCTCTGGAGGGAGCTTAGGGAAAAGCAGCAGGAAGCAGAGCTGGATGAGGAAAGCCGTCTGCGGGAGATTTCGCTTCTGGAATTTCAGCTGGATGAGATCGAGAAGGCTGGTCTGGAGCCGGGAGAGGATGAGCAGCTGGAGCAGCAGTACCGCCGGATGACCAATGGAAAAAAGATCCTGGAGGCGGCAGGGGCGGCTTACGCTATGACTGGCTATGAGGAGCCGCAGGCGGCGGGCAGCGCCATAGGCCGCGCCCTGCGGGAGCTGCAGAATACGGCGTCTTATGACGAAGAGCTGGCGCCCCTTCTGGAGCAGCTGTCGGATATTGACGGCCTGCTGAATGATTTTAACCGGGATATGGCGGAGTACCTGACTTCCCTGGAGTTTTCCGAGGAAGATTTTTACCGGACGGAGGAACGGCTGAATCTTCTGAATCAGCTGAAGGCGAAGTACGGAAAAACCCTGGAGGAGGTGCTGGCTTTCTCAGAAAAGACCGCAGAGCGGCTTATGCGGCTTCGGGATTACGATGCCTATCTTTTGAAATTAAAGCAGGAACTGGCAGATATGGAAGAACGGCTTGCGGTTCTTTGCAAAAAGGTTTCGAAAATCCGAAAAACCTGTGCAAAAAAGCTGTGCGGGGAGATTCGAAAGCATCTGGTGGATTTGAATTTCCTGGATGTACAATTTGAGATGCAGTTTGAGACGCTTGGAGCTTATACGGTTCTGGGAACGGATGATGTGGAATTCCAGATTTCGGTGAATCCCGGAGAGCCGCTGCGCCCGTTGATGAAAATTGCATCCGGGGGCGAGCTGTCCCGGATTATGCTGGCCATCAAGACGGTGCTGGCGGACAAGGATGATATTGACGCTGTGATTTTTGACGAGATTGACGTGGGAATCAGCGGCCGGACAGCCCAGAAGGTTTCTGAAAAAATGATGCTGATTGGCAGGACCAGACAGGTTATCTGCATTACCCACCTGGCCCAGATTGCAGCCATGGCAGACAGCCATTACCGCATTGAAAAACTAACAGCACATGGAGAGACCAGAACTCAGATCCGCAGACTTGGGCGGGGAGAGATGGTGGAAGAGCTTGCGCGGATTCTTGGCGGGGCGGAGATTACGGAAGCAGTGATAAAAAATGCGGAGGAAATGAAGGGTCTGGCGGAGGCTAAAAAGAGCGGGTAATTAAAACAAAACAAATAGTTGGAAAAATTGGAATATTATACTAGTCTAGGGTGGTTTATTTTTCACATACTAGAAAAGGATGCAGAGACTCATTATCCACGATAACATGGTGATAAGCTGCATCCTTTTTAAGTTTTGAAAGAGGATGTGGAAGAATGGATTACAGACAGTATCGGCGCTGTCTGACTGGCATTTTGCTGGCCAGTCTGGCAGGTCTTGGAATGTTAGGTTATACAGAGCTTCGGGAGCAGATTCCTGATTCTTACACCCAGACAGAGGGAGAACCCAGCCCTGTATTTTCGAATTTTTTTGTCACAGAGGAATTGAAGCCGGGGCTCGCAGAGGCATCCGTGAGCGCCTATGCCTCAGAGGATTACACGATATCCTATAAATTTCTGGGACTGATTCCCCTAAAAGAAGCTAAGGTCCATGTGCTCAAGCCTGCCTATGTGATTCCCGGAGGAATTCCCATCGGCATCTATATGGAAACAGACGGGATCCTGATTATCGGTACCGGAGAGGTGACGGGCATGGACGGGCTTAATTACGAACCGGCTTACCGGATTGTGCAGAGAGGAGATTATATTCAGGCAGTCAACGGACGGCCGATTACGGATAAGGAGGAGCTGATTGAGGAGATCAATGCCTGGGGAAATGAGGACATGGTACTGAATCTTGACCGGAATGGCGAGCAGATTCAGGTGAAGGTGGAACCGGTGCAGACGGGACAGGACGAGTACAAGCTGGGCATCTGGGTCCGGGACAATACCCAGGGAATCGGCACCCTTACATTTTTGACAGAGGATGGAAGGTTTGGAGCCCTGGGCCACGGGGTGAATGATGTGGACACCGGAACACTTCTGGAGATCTCGGCGGGAGCGCTCTATGACACCAATATTATAGATATCAAGCGGGGAGAAAAGGGGACTCCGGGGGAACTGTCCGGCCTGATCCGTTACCGGCAGGAGCTTATCTGCGGAGAGCTTACGGAAAATACGGCTGTGGGCATTTTTGGCACCGGAGAGGACCGGCTCTATGAGAAGCTG
>CATJHO010000149.1 GCA_949740535.1 uncultured Lachnospiraceae bacterium | reverse complement strand
TTATGGAAAACGAAGAAATCAGCAAAAATTTTATAGAGCAGATGATTGACAAGGATCTGGCAGAGGGAGTCTACGACACCGTACACACCCGTTTCCCGCCGGAGCCCAACGGCTACCTGCACATAGGACATGCCAAAGCCATTCTGTTAAATTACGGCCTTGCCCAAAAATACAACGGCAGGTTCAATATGCGCTTTGACGACACCAATCCAACAAAGGAAAAGGTGGAGTTTGTAGAGTCCATCAAAGCAGATATCCAGTGGCTGGGCGCAGACTGGGAGGACCGGCTGTTCTTTGCGTCCGATTATTTTGAGGCTATGTATGAGGCTGCAGTCAAGCTGATCAAGAAGGGAAAAGCCTTCGTCTGCGACTTAACCGCAGAGGAGATCCGTTCCTACCGCGGAACCCTCACAGAGCCGGGAAAGGAGAGTCCTTACCGGAACCGGAGCGTAGAAGAAAATCTGGAGCTTTTTGAGGCCATGCGGGCCGGGAAATACGCTGACGGAGAGAAAGTGCTGCGGGCAAAAATCGATATGGCATCCCCTAATATGAATATGCGGGATCCGGTTATCTACCGGACGGCCCATATCACCCATCACAATACAGGGGATCAGTGGTGTATTTACCCGATGTATGATTTTGCTCATCCCATTGAGGACGCCATTGAAGGAATTACCCACTCCATCTGTACCCTGGAATTTGAGGATCACCGTCCATTATACGATTGGGTCGTAAAAGAGCTTGAGTATCCCGTGCCGCCCCGTCAGATTGAGTTCGCTAAGCTCTATCTGACCAATGTGGTCACAGGAAAGCGCTATATTAAGAAGCTGGTGGAAGAGGGCATCGTGGACGGCTGGGATGATCCCCGTCTGGTATCCATCGCGGCTCTGCGCAGAAGAGGTTTTACACCAGAGTCCATCCGTATGTTCGTGGATCTCTGCGGAATTTCCAAGAGCCAGTCTTCTGTGGATTACGCTATGCTGGAGTACTGCATCCGGGAGGATCTGAAGCTGAAGCGTCCCCGGATGATGGCTGTGCTGGATCCCATCAAGCTGATCATCGATAACTATCCGGAAGGAGAGACAGAGTATCTGGATGCTGCCAACAATCTGGAAAATGAAGAGCTGGGAAGCAGAAGGATTCCCTTCTGCCGGGAGCTTTATATTGAGCGGGAAGATTTTATGGAGGAACCGCCTAAGAAGTATTTCCGGCTTTTCCCAGGCAATGAAGTGCGCCTGATGCATGCGTACTTTGTGAAATGTGAGAGCTTTGTGAAGGATGCGGACGGCCGGGTCGTTGAGGTACACTGTACGTATGATCCGGAGACAAAGGCCGGAAACGGTTTTACGGGCCGCAAGGTGAAGGGAACCATCCACTGGGTACCGGCTCCCTATGCGGTGACGGCGGAAGTACGGCTTTATGAGAATATCATTGATGAAGAGAAAGGAGTCTACAATGAGGACGGCAGTCTGAATCTGAATCCCAACTCTTTAACTGTGGTGGAAAAGGCCTTCTTGGAGCCGGGGATTGAAGGGGCAGAGCCTTATGACAGCTATCAGTTTGTGCGCAATGGCTTTTTCTGTGTGGATGCCAAGGACAGCACGAAGGAAAAGCTGGTGTTTAACCGGATTGTGTCGTTGAAGAGCTCCTTTAAGCTTCCCAAGGCGTAGCAGCGGTTATGCAGGAACTGACCATCAGCCTGAATCCTCAAAGCAGAACGCCTCTCTATGAGCAGATTTACAGGTATATCAAGGAAGATATAAAGAGAGGCCGTATCAGGGCAGAAGAGAAGCTTCCGTCCAGCCGTGCGCTGGCAGCTTATCTGGAGGTCAGCCGCAGTACGGTGGATCTGGCCTATGAACAGCTGCGGTCGGAGGGATATTTGGAAGCGGTTCCCTGTAAGGGGTATTATGCCTGTCAGATCGACGGGCTCTATCAGCTGCAGCCGGGAACCGGGCAGAGAGAACGGCCTGTTTCCTGCGGGGAAAGCACTTATGACTATGATTTTACGCCCAACGGCATTGATCTGGACAGCTTTCCCTATGAGGCATGGCGCAGAATCACCCGGAATATTCTGCTGAATGACAGGAAAGAGCTTTTTCAGCTGGGAGATCCCAAAGGAGAACGGGAGCTGCGGGAAACAATCTGCCGCTATCTTTATCAGGCAAGGGGCGTGAACTGCCGGGCGGAACAGATTTTAATTGGAGCCGGAAATGACTGTCTTTTACTGCTTTTGTCCGCAGTTTTGGGGACAAAGAGGCGGATTGCCATGGAGACTCCTACCTACAGGCATGCTTATGGGATTTTTGAACAGCTGGGATTTTCTCTCTGCACCGTGCCTGTGGACGGGAGCGGTATGCAGGTGCAGGCACTTAGGGAGTCTGGAGCGGATACTGCCTACGTGATGCCTTCCCATCAGTATCCCCTGGGGATTGTGATGCCTATTAAGCGGCGGCTGGAGCTTCTGGCCTGGGCGGCAGAGGAGGAAGGCCGCTATCTGATAGAAGATGATTATGACAGTGAGTTCCGCTATAAGGGAAAGCCCATTCCAGCCCTCCAGGGGGCGGATCGGCAGGGACGGGTGATCTATATGGGAACTTTTTCCAAGTCCATTGCACCAGCCATCCGTATCAGCTATCTGGTACTGCCAGAGAGACTTCTGCAGGAATGTGAGGAATCCTTATGCCGCTTTTCCTCTACGGTATCACGTGTGGATCAGATGACGCTGAACCAGTTTTTGAAAGAAGGGTATTTTGAACGGCATCTGAACCGGATGCGGACGATTTATGGAAAGAAACATGACATGCTTCTGGGAGAGCTTAAGAAGCTGTCTGATCTCTGCCGTATCACCGGGGAGAATGCGGGAGTGCATCTTCTGGTGGAACTTATAAATGGCATGACCGAGAAAGAAAGTATTGAGGAAGCGGCCCGAATGGGCGTAAAGGTATATCCTCTGTCCGAGTATGAGATTGGAGATCCGGGATGGGAGAGCAGCCAGGTTAAAGGGCCTGCGGTTATTCTGGGCTATGCCACACTTTCCGAGAGCGGGATCGTACAGGCGGTTGAGCGTTTGAAAAGAGCCTGGAGGAGGGAATAGCAAAAAGACTGCAGCATAAGCTTTTATACTGCATCCGCTGCTGCTTACACAGACAGCCCCGGACGCAGTGTAAAAGTTTTCTTTTGCCGCAGCCGCTTAAAGATGTTCCTGCCTTTGGAAAATTATGCTTCTGGAGTTTCCTGTGCAGAGCTTTCTTCTGCGTCCTTCTCCGCTGCATCCTCCACAGACGCGGTATCTTCTGTTTCTTCCGTGGTTAAAGACACATAGCCTCTTCCGGAGACTTTGGAATCTTCCGCTGCATCCTCTTCCAGCTCGTCATCCAGATCGTCGTCAAAGGGATCCGGAGCAAAGAACTTTCGATATGCATAGATACCTCCGGCAATGGTTCCACAGAGCAGAGCAGCAGATGCTGCGAATTTAAAAAATTTCTTCATATCAGACGAAACTCCTTTCTTTCTGTTTTTTAATACGTTTGATTTTCATGTACGGATCACTTGTATATCAGTACATTTAGTATAACGAATATTCAGGAATTTACACGGATTCTGGGCAGATTCCCGGTTTATCCATTATTTCTGCAGGCAGAAGGCCAAGCATTTTCTTTATTGTAATACGAAATTCTGGAAAAGAAAAGCAAAAAAATTGAAAAATTTTATTGTCAAGGGAAAAAATATATATTACTCTATATAAATAAAGGCTGGGCTGCTGGAAACAAGCTCAGCTATGGAAGGAAAAGCAAATGATGAAAAATAAAATTTCAAATGTTGTATGGGGCCTGGTTTTGATCCTGATCGGTGTCGGCTATGCTGGAGGAAATTTGGGAGTCTGGGATTTCAATCTGTTCTTCCAGGGGTGGTGGACTCTGTTTATTATTGTGCCCTGCTTTATCAATCTGATACAATATGGACCAAACGGCGGGAATATTGCAGGTCTGTGCGTGGGTGCGGCCCTGTTTCTTGCGGCTCAGGGGTTTCTGGAATTTTCGCTGATCCGCAAGCTTCTGGTTCCGGCAATTCTGGTTCTGGTGGGAATCAGCATTCTTCTCGGCAATACCAAGCGCAGAATCACAGATCAGCAGGGGAATCAGATTCCCTATGAGAAGACAGGTATGGGCGGTTCGGATGTTTCGGGCGTTTTTGACGGGCGGAAGGTTCATTATGATGGACAGCGCTTTGAGGGGGCAACGGTCAGCGCGGTGTTTGGCGGCGTGGATATGGATCTGCGTTCTGCAGTCATTGAGCGGGACGTGCGTATTGACGCCACGGCTGTTTTTGGCGGCATTGAGATATTTGTTCCTGCAAACGTAGTGGTGAAAGTTATGTCAACTCCGGTGCTGGGCGGAATCACCAATAAGGCTGCGGCGCCCACAGAGGTTCCCTGCCATACCCTGTACATCAATGCAACCTGTGTGTTCGGAGGAGTAGATATCAAATGACAAAGAAATTGATTTTGGCTTCAGCCTCCCCCAGAAGAAAGGAAATTCTGGAGGGGATGGGGCTTACATTTTCCATATGTCCTGCCAAGGGAGAGGAGAACAGCACACGGCAGGATCCCTGGGGGCTGGTAGAGGAGCTGGCGCTCCGAAAAGCCAGAGAGACTGCCGAAAGGACAGAGGAGGAAGCCCTGGTAATCGGCTCGGATACCGTAGTAGCTGTAGAAGGAGAACAGGGCTTGGCTGTCCTGGGAAAACCTGTGGATGAGGCGGATGCTTTCCGGATGCTGAAGACGCTCCAGGGAAATACCCATACTGTGTATACGGGAGTGGCGGTGGTGGATGCCCGGACCGGAGAGACACTTGTGCATTTTGTGGACAAGACGGAGGTTTCCATGTATCCCATGCCTGACGCATGGATTCATGAATATATAAAGACGGGTGAACCTATGGACAAGGCAGGCGGCTACGCCATTCAGGGAGGATGCGCTCTGTGGATTCGGGGAATCCGGGGAGAGTATGCCACAGTAGTGGGCTTTCCGGCGGCACGGTTCTATCAGGAGCTGCGCGGGGCAGGAATCGATCTGATGGAGTTTTGCAGGCAGTAACTTTGTAAGAGAACGGCTTTACAGGGTGACAGGGGATGGGGCCCTTAAGTGAACCAAAGGCTTGGCTGCAGACAGGAAAGGATATAGGGATGTATCAGGCTTGTATATTTGATTTGGATGGAACCCTGTGTGATACGGTGGAGTCCATCGCTTACTGCGCAAACCGGGCTCTGCGGGAGCTGGGCATGCGGGAGGCATCGTTTGCGGATTATAAGATTTTTGTGGGAGACGGCGTAGATATGCTGGTCCACCGGCTCTGCGCTTTTGGCGGAGATACCGGGGAAGTGCATTTTGCAGAGCTTAAGGAAAAATATGTGGAATACTTCCGGGAGGGGTGCATGTACCGTGTGAAGCCCTACCCCAATATGCGGGAGACCTTAGAGCAGCTGAAGCGCCAGGGAGCAATGCTGGGGGTGATCTCCAATAAGCCTCACGCCAATACCCAGGAGGTGATCCGTCGGATCTTTGGAGAGGAGCTTTTTGACTGGGTGCAGGGACAGACAGAAGAACTGCCCAGAAAGCCGGATCCGGCCGGAGCGCTGTATACGGCAGAGAAGCTGGGGGTAAGTCCTGAGAACTGCCTTTATATCGGAGACACGGGGACGGATATGCGTACCGGGACTGCGGCAGGCATGTATACGGTGGGCGTTCTCTGGGGATTCCGGGACCGGGAAGAGCTGGAGCAGACAGGAGCCTGTGCGATCATCAAAGGGCCGGAGGAGCTGTCGGCTGTCTATGAGAGCGCGCAGGATTTGAAATAGCAGTATGAGAAAGAGGAGATTATTATGATTAAGTTGGTGGCAAGCGACATTGACGGGACTCTGCTTCCGGAGGGAACAGATCAGATTAATCCGGAGATTTTTGAGGTAATCCGGAAGCTGAAAGAGAAAGACATTCTCTTTGCGGCGGCCAGCGGACGGCATTATTCCGGCATGTCCAGACTGTTCGAGCCGGTGAAGCAGGATATGATTTTTATTACGGAAAACGGAGCCTATGTGAACTGCCGGGGCTATACCATGCTGGATCAGGTGCTGGACTGGAAGGATGTGCGGGACTGGGTTCACGAGGTGCGTCAGATTCCGGGCGCCAGCTTTACCCTGGATACCAAGGAAGGCTTTTATACGGAAAGCAAGGATCCGGAATTTCTGGATCTTGTGCTGAAGGGCTATCAGAGCAAAATGACCTGTGAGGAGGATGTGCTGGCACAGGAACGGGCCATCAATAAGGTGGCTCTTTACCACAAAACGGATATTCCAAAGATTGCAGAGAGAATGCTTGCCCGCTGGAACAGCCGTCTCCACTGCGCCATATCCGGAGAAATCTGGATGGATTTCCTGAATAAAGAATCCAACAAGGGAAATGCTATCCGCAGTATCCAGAAGATCCTGGGAATCCGGCCGGAGGAAACCATGGTATTTGGAGATAACTTCAACGATATTGAGCTCTTCCACAGCGCGGGAGAAAGCTATGCGGTGGGAAATGCAGCCGATGCGGTGAAACGGGAGGCCAAGCATGTGGCAGATACCAATGTAAACGACGGAGTACTAAAGGTCCTGCGGACCTTGTTGTAAATAAAAGTAAGGAACTGGAATAAAACGAAAACTAGGAGGTGTCTGTATGAACGAGTATTCGGAAGAATGTCTGGAGATTTTTTTGAGAAAGCAGGGGCAGCTTTTTGATGAGCCGGTAGCAGAAACTCTGGAGGAAGCAGAAAGTTTTCTGGAGGACTGTATGGCCGTTGTGGTAAATTCCATTCAGGAGGTTCAGGAGTATTTTGAGGAAAGCGGCATGGACGTGTCCGGCCTGTCTTACGAAGAGCTGGAAGAGATGGCGGAAGTCTTTTCACTGGGCGGCGGTATCTATCTGATTGTTGAGGCTTAATATGTGGCAGAAAATAAAAAAAGGATTGATTTTAGGTCTGGCAGCGTGTCTTTTATCTGCAGGCCCGGCAGGATGCAGCCATTTTGAGAATACAGAATTTGTGCTGACTACCGGATTGACGGGAAATGAGCTTTTTAAAGTGGGCAGCAGTCTGTGTACCCTGCCGGAGGCCATGATTTATGTGATGGATTACCAGAGACAGTATGAGAGTGTCTATGGTGTGGAGATGTGGAGCCATGATTTTGGCGGTATTACACTGGAGGAATATGTAAAAAATGTAATTGTGTCCCAGCTGGCTTCCATGAAAGCGGTGACTCTTCTGGCAGAGGATTATGAGGTGAAACTGACAGAAGAGGAAACGCAGAGGGTCAAAGACGCGGCAGGGGAATATTTTGGAACCCTGAGCAGTGAAGCGGTGAAGTATATGAATCTGAAGCAGGAGGATGTGGAACACCTTTACCGGGATCACCTTCTGTCGGAAAAGGTTTACCGTGAGATTACCAAAGATGTGAACACAGAGGTCAGCGACGATGAGGCACGGATTATCACGGTTCAGCAGATCCGTGTGGATACCCTGGAAGACGCGGAGCGTATTCAGGAGAAGCTTTCGGAAGGGACAGAATTTCTTACCCTGGCATCCACTTACAGCCAGGACAGCCAGCTTACGGATACTTTTGGCCGGGGCGATAAGGAACCGGCCTATGAGGAGGCCGCTTTTGCCCTGGAAAATGAAGGAGTCAGCGGGATTATTGAGACGGAAGAAGGGTATTATATACTAAAATGTGCCAATAATTTTGACCGGGAGGCCACAGAAGCTAACAAGATTACGCTGGTGGAGCGCCGCCGGGATGAGATTTTCAGCCGGGTCTATGAGGAGCTGACGGCCAACACCCCTTCGGAGTTTAACACGCGTATCTGGGAACAGGTGCATTTTGAGAACTGGACAAAAGAGATACCGGGGAGCTTTCTGGAGATCTACCATAAGTATTTTGAGGAGGATTAGAAATACACGATCGTGGCGACTATAAAAGATGTAGCGGAGCGGGCAGGTGTGGGAATAGCCACTGTTTCCCGTATGATTAATAAGACCGGGTATGTATCAGAGGAGTCCGGGAAGCGGATAGAGGCAGCCATTCGGGAACTGAATTTTGTTCCCAATGAGAGGGCCAGAAATCTGTCCAGAAAGAAATCGGGGATAATCGGTGTGATTATTCCCGATTTTCAGACGCCCTTTTACGCGTCGCTTCTCCGGCAGGTGGAAATAGAGCTTTATGCATATGGCTATAAGACGATGGTCTGCAATACAGTGAAAACCAGCGATCGGGAGAAGGAATATATTGATATGCTGGATCGGAACATGGTGGACGGGATTATCACCTGTGCCCTGTCTGTGGAAGACAGTGTTTATCAGATGGTGGATAAACCGATTGTAAGTATGGACCATGATCTGGGAGAAAGAATCCCTCTGATTCATTCCGATCATCAAAAAGGCGGGCGCCTGGCCGCTGAACATCTGGCCGGACAGGGGTGCCGGAAAGTGATAC
Source organism: uncultured Lachnospiraceae bacterium (assembly GCA_949740535.1). Classification (GTDB taxonomy): domain Bacteria; phylum Bacillota; class Clostridia; order Lachnospirales; family Lachnospiraceae; genus Laedolimicola. Next base: position 55,476 of record CATJHO010000149.1, on the reverse strand, counting down.
AGATCGGCGGAAGCTTTCCGGTGAATACACCTTCCAACGATCGGTATCTGGAGTTTGAGCGGGTCATGATGGAAAAGAACATTTCTGTTCAGAAGCTGGAAATAGAGTGGAATCATATCGATTATGCCTATTATGCGCATTTTCTGCAGGACTGCAGGGATGTGCTGCAGGATGCAGATGGAATTTTTGCGTCGGATATGGGGGCTATTGCCGTCTATCACTTTGTGACGGACATGGGAATTCATGTGCCGGAGGGCTTGAAGATTGCCGCATACGATGGAACGGACTTTACCCGCATGATGACGCCGGTGATCACTGCGGTCTGCCAGAATATTCCACTGCTGGCGGCAAAGTGTGTGGACACCATGATGAAATTAATTGACAAACGGGAGGATGTAGACTTTCACCAGGTTACAGATGTGTATCTGCAGAAAGGCGGCACCACCTGAAGCTGTCTCTGGTATGGGGAGAGCATGGAAAACAGAAATAGTTCTTGTTTTGAGGAAGCGTTTCCATTGTGCATTGCATCTATATGGAAACGCTTTTACAATGTCAAATTGTGATAAATGTATAGAAAAAATGTATGTATCTTGACATAAATGGTAAAAGTGCACATAATTAAAGCATAACGTCGGCAGACAGAGGTTATGCTTACGGTACTTGCCACGGACGCCCGCGCACGCTTAAAAGTGAAATAAACGTGTCAGCGGATCAATCAGAAGTCAGGAGGATAAGAATGGAACAAATGCGCTGGGTTATTGTTGGAACGGGTTACATTGCCAATGAGTTTGCAAAAGGAATGGGAGAAGTAAAGGATGCCCGGCTTTCGGCGGTTGTATCCAGAAATGAAGACAGCGGGAAGGCCTTTGCCCGGAAATATGGGTGTGACAGAGTGTATACGGATTTTACAAAGATGCTTGCGGAGGAAAAGCCAGAGGTGGTGTATCTTGCGGTTCCCAATGACTGTCATTACCGTTATATCATGGAAGCTCTGGAGAGAGGAATTCCGGTGCTGTGTGAAAAGCCCATCGTGGATAATGGGGAACAGCTTGAGCAGATTCTGAAAAAAGCAAAGGAGAAGCAGACCTTTTTGATGGAAGGAATGTGGACCAGGTGCTTTCCGGCTGTGCAAAGGGCGCAAAGCTGGATCAAAGAAGGAAGAATCGGACGTCCCCTGACGGTGCGTTCTTCTTTTGACATCAAGCCGGATCCGGCGGACTGGCAGCCCTGGAAGGGAGGAATCCGTCATGCGGCGGGGGCTTTGCGGGATGTGGGAATTTACGCTTTGGCAATGGCCCATATGGTGTTCCCGGAAAAACCACAAGAAATATATTCCGCTATGAAATCCAATGGCGAGGTGGATGAGAGCTTCCGTATGCTGGTGGATTATGGAGAGGGCCGGACGGCAGTTCTGGGAGGAGCTTTCAATCAGATCGGAACGCCGGAGACGGAGATTACAGGGGATGCGGGAAGGATTGTTATCGGTCCAGAATTCTGGCACCCTTTCACAGCCACGCTTATGCAGAATGACGGGATTGTGGAAACCTTTACGGCGCCCTATCCGGCTACCGGTTTCCAGTTTGAGATTCAGGAGGTACAGAGGTGTATCCGTGAGGGCCGGAAGGAAAGCGGACGGTTCACGCTGGAGGAGACAAGGCAGATTGCAGATATCATTGAAAATACACGGAAGAATTGGGGTATTTTTTATGAGGCAGATAAGAGAGGAGAGGCATAGAGATGAAAGGCGCTATTAGGCAGATTTGTATTCTGGTGGATGATTTGGATCAGGCTATGAAGGATTACTGGGAAAAATTTGGCATTGGTCCCTGGGATGTGCGTCATTTTACCCCGGATACGGTTCGGGATTTTTACGTGAGAGGTGAACGTGTTACGGAAGATTTTGACTTTATCTGTGCGGTTACCTGGGAAGGGGATATGGAGCTGGAGCTGATTCAGCCTCTGAAAGGACCGAATATTTACTGGGAACACCTGGAAAAATTCGGAAGCGGAATGCACCATTTCAAAATTGTGATTCCTGATGACGAGGAGCTGAAGGCTTATGTGAAAGAGCTGGAGGATAAAGGCCTTAAGGTGACACAGACTGGATGGATTGACAACGATGTTCATTACTATGTGGATTCTTACGAACAGCTGGGTGTGACGCTGGAGCTTGGAAATGGAGGAAAGATCAGCGAAGCAGAGGAGGTTTATCCCAAAAGGGGGGCAGAGCGGCCGGTAAGCCATCAGCAGAATATCCGGCAGATTGCCCTTGTGGTTAAAGATGTTGAGCGTTATATGGAGAATTTTGCCTATTATCTGGACATTGACGGCTGGGACGTGCGCCATTTTACCCCGGAGAAGGTACGTGATCTGTATGTAAACGGAAAACCGGTTACAGAAGGCTTTGATTTTATCTGCGCTGTAAAATGGGTGGGTGATATGGAGCTGGAACTGGTGGAGCCGATTGCCGGGGAAAATGTGTACTGGGAATTTTTGGAGAAACATGGTCCGGGGCTTCATCACTATAAGGATGTATATCCAGATGAGGAGATTCAAAGAGAGGCAGAGCGTCTGAAGCCATATGGAGTCCAGGTGCTTCAGACAGGCTGGATCGACGGGGACAGCCATTATTATCTGAGTACGGAGAACTATCTGCATCTGACCCTGGAATGCGGAAACGGCGGCAGGATCGAAGCGCCGGATTATGTTTACTACAGCAAAAGGAAATCAGAAGCCTGACAGCATAAATTTCCCAATATGCTTCGTGGACAGGAGTTCAGATAACGGAGGGTGAACTATGCTTTAAATGATGGGGCTGTTGCAAAATAGATGAGTAATCATCTATTTTGCAACACCCTCAGAACTCATTTAGAGCATAGTTCATGTTTCCGCTTATGAGTACGATACATTTAGATGGCGGTTCGTGATTTTTGAATGACAGCCTTTGCTTCATCCTTTTTGAGAACTTTACCGTAAGATACTACGTTTCCATCTATAACCAGCGCCGGGGTAGTCATTACTCCATAAGCGGCAATTTCTGTGAAATCCGTCACATGGTCAATAGACGTGTCCATACCCAGCTCCATCAAAGCTGCACGAACAGCATCCTCCAGAGCATTGCATTTGGCGCAGCCGCTCCCCAGCACTTTAACCCTGGCAGCCGCTTCTAAAGCTTCTGCCTGTTCCTGTGTTTTTGGGGCGCCGCCACAGCAGCAGTTTCTTTCATTCTTTTTTTACGAAACAGTCCCATAAGTCATTCCTCCTAAATATTTATATCAATAAAAATTGGAACATATTAAACAGGCAGCCCACAAGGATAATGCCCATGGTACAGATGACGGCAAACAGTGCCAGAAGTTTCGGTTTTACTGCTTTGCGGAGCATAATCATGGACGGTAAACTTAATGTAGTGACAGCCATCATAAACGCCAAAATCGTTCCCAGCTGCGCGCCCTTGTAAAGCAGGGCTTCCGCCACAGGAATCGTACCAAAAATATCGGCGTACATAGGAACACCTGCCAGTACGGCAAAGATAACGCCAAAGGGATTGCTGCCGCCTAACACAGTTTCAATCCAGCGTTCTGGTATCCAGTTATGAATGACCGCGCCAATCCCCACACCGATCAAAATATACGGAAATACTTTCCTGAATGTGGATGCGGTTTGTTCCTTTGCGTATTGCACCCGTTCACGCACTGTATGTGTTGGAGCCTCTATGTCCACGCTCCCGGCCTTGCGGATAAATTCTTCCACATACAGCTCCATGTGCAGCTTCTCAATCAAAGTACCGCCAGCTGTGGCAATCAAAAGCCCGGCCGCGGTATAGACAATAGCGGCTTTTGCACCAAAAATGCTCATTAGAAGGATAAGGCTTCCCAGATCCACCATAGGAGATGAAATCAGGAAAGAGAATGTGACGCCCAGCGGCAGGCCCGCGCTTGTAAAACCGATAAACAGGGGAATGGATGAGCAGGAACAAAACGGTGTCACAGTACCCAGCAGGGCAGAGATGATGTTCGCACCGACACCATGAAACCGGCCCAATATCTGTTTGCTCCGTTCCGGCGGAAAATAGCTTTGAATATAGGATATCACGAAAATTAAAAAGCAGAGCAGTAAAGTGATTTTTAACACATCATAAAGAAAAAACTGGACACTCCCTCCTATACGTTCTTCTATATCCAGCCCCAGCATAGAAAGGCCTTCTCCGATCAGTTTATTCAGCCATTTCATGCCTAAAATTTGTTCTTGTATAAATTGCCATACACCCATAGAATAACCTCGTTTTCAATTTTTAAGCTGATATATCAATTTTTTTTGATGTTTTGTCCTGAGATAAACGCCATGTTTTCGGATGGCGTTTATCTATCACATGAGGAGCATTGGTCCTTGGAGTTTGTAACAGGTGTCGTAATGGACAGCAGCAGCTTCACTGCTTTGTCCCTGCCGGCTTCACTCAAATGATAATGCGTCCATTTGCCTTCTTGTCTGCTTACCACAAGCCCTGAATCACATAAAATTTTCATGTGATAGGACAAACCTGATTGAGTCAAATTCATCGGCTCCTGCAAGACACAGGCACATTTTTCACCGCTGCGTAATTGCTCCAAAATAGCAAGGCGTTTTGGGTCACACAGGGCTTTGAATACTTTAGCGCTTTCCTGACAGCTCTCCATGCGGTTACCTCATATCAAAAAAAATTGATGTTATATCGCAGTATATACGTTAAGCAGATGTTTGTCAACAGCAATTTGTAAAATTTGTATAAAAAACTGACCTCTGAAATGGTGGATGATTTTCTGTATGATTCAAATAGTATTCTTTTGGTAAATTAATTCAACAATCCCGCCGATGTTTCTACAGCTTTCCAACTTAAGATCCGTTTTCGGGAACCCTGCAGGAAAAAGCGGAATCCCATTTCCAAGGACAGTCGGCATGATGTAAATATAATAGGTATCAATCAAATTTTCACGCATAAAACAGCGGACGATCTCGCCTCCGCCCATAAGCCAGATATTTCCTGGGTGTTTTTCATAAATCAAATCTAATACTTCTTTTCCGGGTGGTAAAGACGTGAATTGGACATTTGGATCATAATAATTCTGCTGACGCGTGCATACGTAGCAGGGCATTCCCTCATAAGGCCATTTTCCGGGTGAAAGGACATTTTTTATTTGGCGGTAGGTTTTTCCGCCAAGAATAACTCCCTGCAGGGAATTGTAGAAGTTTTCGTAATCAAGGTCTGGTGAAGGACTTGAAGTTTCCTCTAAAAAATGGATACCGCCATCTTTTTCAGCAATATATCCATCTAAAGATACCGCAATATATAGAATTAATCGGTTCATGATTTATCTCTCTCCATATTTTACAGCAGTTCCTTCAGACATTTTAAGAGCATGTCGTTCTGCTCCGGTTTCATAAAGCAGAACCGCACATACCGGTTGTCCAGGAAGGGGAAGGTGGAACAGTTACGGATCATCATTTTCCTTCGGATGGCATGTTCAAAGAGGTCTTCTGCTGTAACACCATCTTTTTCAATGCGCAAGAGGACAAAGTTTGCCAGAGAATCGTAGACCTTTACGGTTCCCCAGGAACTAAGTGTCTGACAGATCCGGGTCCGCTCCTGGGCAGTCAGGTCCTTGGTGCGGGCAATGTAATCCCTGTCGGAAAACATCAGTTCTCCCGCTGCGGCTGCCAGGCTGTTGATGGTCCAGGGGTTCTTGCGGGAGTTCAGCCGCTTGATGAGATCCTCACTGCCAGTGATTCCATAGCCCAGCCGTAAACCGGGTGAGGCAAAGAACTTGGAGACGCCTCTTAGAATCACCAGGTTGTTGTAGTACTGGGTAAGGGGAATGGATGTAACAGCATGGTAGTCCGGCGCGAATTCCACATAGGTCTCATCAATGATCACATAGATGTCATGGCGCTTACACTCGTCCAGAATCTGGCGCATGGCATGCTGGGGAACAGCAGATGAGGTGGGATTGTTGGGATTGCAGATGACCAGCAGATCCAGGCTTTCATTTAGGTGCGTCCGAAAGTCAGTGATGTCCAGAACAAAGCCGTTTTCCTCCTGCAGCGGGTAATAAAGAGAGGTGCCTCCTCCCAGGGAAATTTCCCGCTCGTATTCAGAGTAAGTGGGACCCAGAATCAGGGCTTTCCTGGGATGTTCCAGCTGGATAAAGAGGGAGATAAGCTCTGTAGAGCCGTTCCCCACCACAATATGCTCCAGAGGAGCTCCGGTGTAAGCTCCGATCTGCCGCCGCAGGGCAGTGTATTCCCGGTCCGGGTAGGAGGTGATACAGTCCACCCGCTCAAGAAGTGCTTCACGCATCAAAGGAGAGATCCCCAAGGGATTCACATTGGCGCTGAAGCTTATGATTTCTTCTTTCTTGATTCCATATACCTGTTCTATCTTTTCTAAATCACTTCCGTGGAAATGATCAACGTGTTTTAACATAGAAAAACCTCTTTTCTTATGGTATTGTTGAGATTTGCGCACTTTCTATTATAATCATATTTTGGGAAAATACAAGAGAGGGTATTTCTTTTGCGGTGGCTGGACATCTGAGAAGCTGCAATACAGTTAAGCTTGCGAGAAAAAATCACGATACCAAATTGAAAATGGGATAAAATTGTGATATTATGAGAAAAATATTTGCATATGCGAGAAAAAATCGTTGTTGCGGACTGCGGGGTGGCACTATGCTGAGTCAGTTTTCATTTTCAAACTATAAATCATTTAAAGAAGAAGCTTTTTTGGATTTTACGGCAGAACCAATTAAAGACAATAAAAAAAGTGTAATTGTGGATCAGGCAGATGGAGAAGAGTTTCTGCCGGTGCTTGTTATTTATGGGCCTAATGGAGGGGGAAAATCAACGGTTCTGGAGGCGCTGGGATATTTGAGAATGAGAGTTCTGCGGCCCTATGTGATATCTCAGATAGAAGACAATGCAAAATATGAGGCGTTGCTGCAGAAAAGTTCTGGGATGGAATTTAAAGAGAAATATCATAAGTTTTGTTCTGTGTGCAGTGAACAGCCAATAAGCTTTGATATTATGCTGCGTACAGATGGCAGTCAATACAGGTATCAGCTTTCCTGTATCCATAATGAGATTGTAGAGGAAAATCTTTACCAGCTGGTGATTGGGAAAGAAGATGCTTCTGTCATTTTTGAGCGCTCTTTGGCGGGGTGTGTTTTGGGAGAAGAACTGGAAGGAGTGCCGGTAGAGAAGCTGAAGAATTCTATGCCTTTGATTGCGCATACTGCGATAAATTATAATGTAAAGCCGGTTGATGAAGTGATTTCCTGGTTTTTGAATGTGAATTTTTTGGATTACGATAATCCAAGTAAAGAACAACAGATTATTCTTCCCAAAACAGAGCCGGAGCGGATAGAAATGTTTGAAATGCTGCAGAAAATGGATATTCACATTTCAGATTTTCGTATTGAAAAAGATAAGGATGGGAATATAGAAAATATTTATACCAAACATTTGATGGAAGACGGCGGTGTAGTAGAGATTCCTTTCGAGGAAGAATCCAGTGGAACAAGAAAGTTATTCAGCTGTTTATGTGAGATAATAAACTGTTTGAAAAGCGGGACATTATTAATTGCTGATGAATTGGATGCAAAGCTTCATCCCAAATTGCTTCGGTATATTATAGAACTGTTTACGGATCCGGGAAAAAACAGACATGGAGCACAGCTTTTATTGACTTCACATGATATTACAACAATGACTGCGGAAGTTTACCGAAGAGATGAAATCTGGTTTTGCGCTTTGAACGCCCGAAATGCATCAAAGCTGTATTCGTTAATTTCTTTTAAAAAGGAAAATGGACAGACGCCCAGAGGTGATGAAGCTTATGGAAAGCAGTATCTGGAGGGTCGTTATGGAGCAGATCCCTATATAAGAAAATTTTGGATTGGGGGATTTATGGATGAGCAATAAGCCGCAGAAAATAAGCGAGCAGAAGAAAAATCAGGCCAGAATTAATGCCAAAATTCAGAAAAAGAAAAAAGAACCTCTGGAGGATCTTCCGCCTTATATGTATATTCTCAGTGAGGGGATAAAGACTGAGCCAAATTATATTTCCAGCTTGACGGAAATCGTTAATCGTAAATTTTCTGATTTTACATCTGGTCCCCGTATCATAGTAAGAGGAACTGGGCGCAATACCAAGGGGCTTCTGCATTATGCTCGGAAACAGGTGGAGCAGGAATTTCCCCAGGCTGAAGTTGTCTGGCTCATGTATGATAAAGATGATTTTCCGCTTGATAATTTTGATAACACACAATATAGTGCAGAAGAAAGAAAGGATAAAAGGAGCTATCGGACCGCATGGTCGAATGAATGCATTGAGTTATGGTTTGTTCTGCATTTTCAGGATCTAACAGTTAATAATGGCCGGGAACATTATCAGGAGATTCTGAAGAAAGCGTGTGGTTATGAAAAGAATATGAAAAATCTCTACAAATTGCTGCAGGATAATACAGAGCTTGCAATTCGTAGAGCCAAACGGCAGTATGCGTCTTATGGTGATGTGCCCCCTTCTAAAAGATGTCCTGCTACGAGGGTGTATGAGTTGGTTGAGGAACTGAAGAAATATACATAACAGCATCAGTTCCTCACCACTCCGAAGGCACCAGATAAGATCGGTTCACCCGATCGGTAGACTCCCGGACTACCAGATGGTTTTCCAGCTCCAGCCGCTTCACAGATCCCACCCGGCGGTTTTCCAGCTGTTCCAGGAGAGCATGAATGGCCTCTGTTCCCAGAAGATTCTTGCGGATGTGGACCGTTGACAGAGGCGGCTCCACGATCGCGGTCACAAAGACATCGTCACAGCCAATCACCTTTACATCCTTGGGAATCCGCTTGTTGGCCGCTTTCAGAGCCATGCAGGCGCCGATGGCCATCTGATCGTTGGCGGCAAAAACTCCGTCAATGTCAGGATTCCAGTCCAGTATGGTATTCATGGCATTGTAGCCGCTTAGATGGCTGTAATCTCCATAAGCGATAAGACGCTCCCGGATCGGAATCTGATTCCGGGTGAGAATATCCTTATAGCCGTTCAGACGGTCCTGTACAATCTCCACATCAATGGGGCCTGTGATATGGCCGATGACCCGGCAGCCCTTATCCAGCAGGTGCTGGACGGCTTTCTCCCCGGCAGCGCGCATGTCTGTGTAGACTGAGTCGATCCCATACCGGGTCAAATCCCGCTCAATGCTTACCAGACTGACAGAGCGGTGAGAGCTTTCGATCAGCTGCCGCAGATTGGCCACAAAATTTGGAACTTCCAGAGGCGGTGTGGACGTGCTGAAAATAATCCCGTCAATCTGGGAGTATACAAGGCTCTGGAAGATCTTCCATTCCTTTTCAGGGTTGCTGTTGGTATCGTACAATACCAGTTCATAATTATATTTCTCCGCAATCTGGCGGATAGGCCGGATTACGTAAGGATAGAACAGGCCGCACAGATCATCCACAATCATGCCGATGCGCTTGGGCTGCCTGCTTTTCATAAGCTTGGCTATGTAATTGGTCTGATAGTTTAATTCTTTGATCGCGTCATTTACTTTCTGAACCGTGGCAGGAGCCACATTTCCCTTATTGTTAATGACATTGGATACCGTTGAAATGGCAACGCCTGCCCGCTGGGCGACATCTTTAATGGTTGACATAATGATTCCTCTGCTGTAAAGGTTAGAATTACTACGGTAACAGGGTAAGATATTTCTCTCTTATTTTCCCTTAAAATAAAAATAAATAAAAATTTTTATAAAAATAAGCGGGTCTGTTTTTTTATTAACCCCTTAAATTTTAGATAAAATGCACAAAAAAGTCAAGATTATTTGTGGAATTCATTCAAATATATAGAGTAAGTTACGAAAAACGAAAAGTACAGAAACGCGTATTGTTTAAAAACGTTTTTTTTCTTAAAATTTTATTAACTTAAAATACAGAAAGACACTTTTTATGGGCAGAAGAAATCCGTTTATATCTGCGCGGAAAAGAAAAGGAGATGCGTGAACTTATGAAACGTTCAGAGTTAAATGCAATTATTGAGAAGACCATCCGCTTTATGGAAGAGGAGAAGGGGCTTCCCATGCCGGGATTTGCCCACTGGGGACCGGAAGAATGGAAAAAGGCCGGCGGAGAATACCAGGAGCTGGTGGACAATATGCTGGGCTGGGACATCAGTGACTTTGGAAGCGGAGACTTTACCAAAGTTGGTCTGACTATTTTTACATATAGAAACGGTAATTTCCATAACAAAGAGAAATATCCCAAGCCCTATGCGGAGAAGTTGCTTTTGGTGGGCGACGGCCAGGTACTTCCCTATCATTACCACTGGAGCAAGATGGAGGATATCATCAACAGGGGCGGCGGAGATCTGGTTCTGACCCTGTACAATGCAACAGAGGAAGATTTTGCCGATGTGGAAGGCGGCCGCAGTGGAAAGAAGGGAACTTTTGATACGACACCGGTAACTGTCACTGTGGACGGACACAGCGTGACGATTCCGGCCGGCGGGCAGATAACTATCCATCCCGGCGAGAGTATTACCCTGAAGCCGGGCCAGTATCATACCTGGCAGGGAGTTCCGGGAACCGGGCCTGTGATGCTCTTTGAAGTGTCCACCACCAATGACGATACCATTGACAACCGTTTCCATACGGCCGGCGGGCGGATCCCGGAGATTGTTGAGGATGAAGAGCCCCAATATCTCATCTTCGCAGATTATAAAGATTATTACGGAAAGAATTAAAAAACATTCCTGTGTATTTAATAGCGTTTACAGGCGCTTATTAAATAAATAATAAAATGGAGGTACAAGAACATGAAAAAGTTACTGGCAATGCTGCTGGCTGTGACCGTATTCGGCGCAACCCTTGCCGGCTGTGGTTCCAAAGCAGAGGAACCGGCCGCTCCTGCAGAGGCAGAAGGAGAGGCTCCTGCGGAGGCTGAAGAGCCCGCAGAGGCAGAGACGCCCGATGCTGCTCCCGCAGGTGAGGACACCATGACCATGGATGAGGTAATTGCTGCAGTTCAGGCTGCGGACGTACCCTCTGACTTAAAGCTTGGTTATGTCTGCATGAATCTGGCAAATCCCTGGTTTGTACAGGTGGTAGAAGGCTTCAATGATGCCTGCAAGGAAATGGGCTTAAGCGAGCCGCTGACCATTGATTCCCAGTACGATGTTGACAAGCAGGTTTCTGACGTTGAGACCCTTGTGAATGACAGCTACGATGCAATTATGATTTCTCCGATTGATCAGAATGCATTGGAAAGTGTTGTAACATCTGCCAATGAGGCAGGTATCATCACCAGCTGTGCAGCACAGAGCGTTGACATTTCTGATTTCCGTTACATCTGTGAGGAGTATTCCTACGGACAGGCAATCGGACAGAACGCTGCAAACTGGATCAATGAGAATCTTGCAGATCAGGAAGAAGTTCAGGTCTGCCTGATTACACAGGACAACGTAGCAGATACCATCGCACGTGCAGACGGCATTCAGGACACACTGGAAGCAGAGTGCAAGAATGTGAAGATTGTTGCACGTCAGGCTGGCGACACTCCGGAGCTTGGACTTGATATTGTTGAGAGTACTCTGGCAGCATACCCGGATCTTCAGGTAGTTGTTGCATCCAACGACTCCGGCGGAATCGGCGGATATCAGGCAATGGTAAATGCAGGCTACACAGGCGATGACCCGGTTGCAGTATTCTCCGGCGACGCTACGGATGAAGCTCTGAACAACATGCTTGAGGACAACACCATCTACAGAGGAACCGTAGACCTGTTCCCCTATGCATGCGGTTACGAGTCTGCTTACCAGCTGGTATACTACATCATGAACGGCAAGCCCGGAGCAACCAAGACTGTGATCTTTGATCCCGTACTGGTTCCCCTTGCAGACCTGTTAGACGGCACTTACAAATACGATCCGAAATAAGGGAAACGTAAAAACTGAATAAGCAGTTGGGCATGGGGGCTGTTGTGGAATACGACAGCCCTCATGCAGATTAAGAAGAAAGGAATGGAGGGATAGAAGTGGAAGATGCGATCCTGAAGGTTCAAGATATATGCAAATACTATCCCGGCGTTAAGGCTCTAGACAGCGTATCCTTTGAGGTGAAACGGGGGGAGGTCCATGCCATCTGCGGAGAGAACGGCGCCGGAAAATCTACCTTTATCAAAATCCTCACAGGTGCAATTGAACCGACATCGGGCACTATCACATTTAACGGAAAAACCTACGAAAAACTGAATCCCAAGCAGTCCATGGAGCTGGGAATCAGTGTTATTTATCAGGAATTCAGTCTGGTTCCCTACCTGACGGTTGCAGAAAATATTTTTTACGGCAGAGAGATCAAAAAAGGCATTTTCCGGGATGTAAATGCCATGGAGGAGCGGGCCAGAGAGCTCTGCCGGGAAATGGGTGTGGAGCTGGATGTACGCAGGAGGGTCTGCGATCTGGGTGTTGCCTATCAGCAGATTGTGGAGATTTTGAAGGCGGTTTCCAGAAATACAGAATTTATCATTATGGATGAACCCACTGCCCCCCTGACCATCAAAGAGACAGAGGTCTTTTTCAAAATCATTGAAAAGCTGAAAAAGGAAAAAGTTACGATTATTTTTATTTCCCACCGTCTGGAAGAGGTATTCGAGCTCTGCGACCGGGCCAGCGTGTTCTGTGATGGAAAATACGTTGTCACCAAAGAGGTGGAGGATCTGAATAAGAAACAGCTGATTGCCTATATGGTAGGCCGGGAGCTTTCCGATGATTATCCCGTTCCCAGCCGGGAGATTGGAGAAACGATTCTGAAGGCAGAAGGCTTGACCAATAAACGCGTGAAAAATGTAAGCTTTGAACTGAAAAAGGGTGAAATTCTGGGCTTTGGCGGCCTGGTAGGCGCCGGCCGGACAGAGCTTGTGCGGGCGCTCTATGGGGCGGATCCCATTCAGGCCGGTGAGATTACCTTGATGGGGAAACCTTATCATCCCAAAAGTCCAAGAAGCGGTCTGAACGCAGGAATCGGTCTGATCCCTGAGGACCGGAAGGCCCAGGGCGTTGTGCTTTCCCTGCCTATCCGGGAGAATATTGTGTACAGTATTCTAAAGAAGGTTTCCAGGTTCTTCTTTATTGACAAAAAGAAAGAGAAGGACTGCGTGGAAGGCTATATTGGGGATCTGAATATCAAGACGCCCAGTGCAGAACAGCTGGTGAAAAATCTGTCCGGCGGCAACCAGCAGAAAGTGGTACTGGCCAAAGCCATGGCGACCAATTGTGAGATTCTGATCTTTGACGAACCTACCAGAGGAATTGATGTAGGAGCCAAGCAGGAGATTTACGGCTTAATGTGCAGGCTGGCAGAGGCAGGAAAGAGTGTGATTATGATCAGCTCGGAGATGCCGGAGCTTCTGGGTATGTCGGATCGGATTCTGGTTATGAGCAACGGCATGATAGCAGGAGAGCTTGACCGGAGCGAGTACAGTCAGGCGAGAGTGCTGGAGATGGCCTCCAGCCAGCTGTAGTTTGAAGAAACATAATTGGAGGGTAAGGAAATGAAAAAAGATAACAAAGCGGTTATGGCGCTTTTGAATTATGGAATTATCGTAGCATTTTTGCTGATGATTGTCATTTTTTCCATTGCATCCCGTAACTTTTTGACAACCAATACGGCATTTACCATTTTAAAACAGGTATCTATCACAGGAATTATTTCTATTGGAATGACCCTGGTGCTGCTCACCGGCGGTATCGATCTTTCCGTGGGATCCATTGCAGGCGTGACGGCCGTAACTGCGGCAATCTGTCTGAAGAATTATGAACTGCCCATCCCGCTGACCTGTATCATTGCATTGCTGCTGGCCATTGTTTACGGGGCTCTCAGCGGTTTCTGCGTGACCAAGATGAATATGCCGCCTTTTATTGCCACGCTGGGCGTTCAGACCTCTCTTAGGGGGCTTGCCTATATTGTAACGGGCGGACTTCCGGTTTATGGATTTACCAAGGCGTTCAGCCGTTTTGCAGCAACCTCCCTGTTTGGAATTCCTCTGCAGGTGCTTCTGGCTGTACTGCTGTTTGTGGTGTTTATTATTATATTGACAAAAACGACATTCGGGCGTTACCTTTATGGTGTGGGTGGCAACGAGGAGGCTTCAAGGCTTTCCGGCGTGAATGTAACAACCATTAAGGTGATGGCGTACAGTATCAGCGGTTTCCTTTCGGGAATTGCAGGTCTGGTACTGCTGTCCAAGACCAGTTCCGGCCAGCCTTCTTCCGGCGGCGGATATGAGATGGATGCCATTACGGCAGCCGTTATCGGAGGTGTATCCTTAAGCGGAGGCGAGGGCCGTCTGTCCATGGTAATTATCGGTGTTCTGCTGATGGGAACTCTGCAGACCGGTATGATCATGTGCGGTATCAATGATTATGTTCAGCAGCTGGTAAAGGGAATGGTTTTGATTGCCGCAGTTGCTTACTCCCAGTTCTCCCAGAAGATTCGGAATCGTATGGCGGCCGCATCGTAACATCTGGGCTTTGAACAAAAAATACAAAGCTTGCGGAGGCATAAGGTTATGGCGGTAGTAGGAATAGATATTGGAGCGACAGGAAGCAAATGCTGTGTTTACAGCGAGGAGGGCATGCTTTTAGCTGAGGCTTATGAGGGGTACCAGGGGATATCCGGGGACGGCATCTATGAGGTGGCGGCCGATCAGGTATGGGAAGGTACGAAGTGTGCGGTAAAACGGGCTGTAAACGGAATTTCTGACATACGCGCGGTTGCTTTGACTTCCTTTGGGGAATCTTTTGTCCTTCTGGATGAGGAAGACCGCCCGCTGACCTCATTTATGCTTTATTCGGATAATCGTGGAGCAGAAGAAAGTCTGGAACTGCAGCGGCAGTTTGGCGCCAAGGCGTTCAGCCAGCTTATGGGGATTAAACCCAGCTCTATGATGAGCGCTCCCAAGCTGATGTGGGTGAAAAAGCATTATCCTGACTTATTTGCGCGGACAAAGCGTGTGTTATTTGGTGCTGATTATATTATCTACTGCCTTTGCGGGGCGTATGTGACGGACTATACACTGGCCGCCCGGACAGCCATGTTCGATGTGCATAAAATGGACTGGAATGATAAAGTTCTGAAGTTTGTAGGCGTTTCCAGGGAACAGCTTCCCAAGCCCCTTCCGACAGGAAGTGCTGCCGGGAGAATCGGCAGGGAGACCGCGAAGGAGCTGGGGCTTCCAAGGGATGTGCTGGTTGTAACAGGGTGTCACGACCAGGTGTCTGCAGCCATTGGAACGGGAATTCTGAAACCGGGAATGGCCATTGACAGTGTGGGAAGCTTAGAGTGTATTACCAGCTTTTACGAAGGCTGTCCGGAATATCTGTCGCTTTACCAGGGCGGATATGCCATCGTGCCCTATGTTCTGCCAGGGGCCTATGTGACCTATGCCTTTTCCCTTACCGGAGGATCACTGCTTCGCTGGTGCAGGGAACAGATCGGGAAGCAGGAGCAGGAGCTGGCCGCAAGACAGGGAAAGAGCTTCTATCAGTATCTGGATGAACGTATGACAGATGCGCCTACGGATTTGCTGGTGCTGCCTCATTTTACCGGGGCCGGCACGCCTTACATGGACAGCGAATCCAGAGGAGCAGTTGTGGGACTTACCACAGAAACCAGTCTGGAGGAAATCTATCGGGCCATGATGGAGGGAAGTACCTACGAGATGCGCTACAATCTGGAGCGGCTTTCCGAGGGCGGACTCCACGTAAAGGAGCTGCGGGCTACCGGCGGCGGTTCCCAGTCAGCCCAGTGGCTGCAGATTAAGGCGGATATATTGAATATCCCTATCACTTCTCAGGGAGATTACCGGGCTGGCGGCATTGGCTGTGCCATGCTGGCGGGAAAGGCGGCAGGCATCTTCGGAAGTCTGGAGGAAGCTGCAGAGATCTTTGTGAAGCAGGGGCGGACCTATGAGCCCAGACAGCAGGTGCAGGAGCAGTATAATCGGAATTATGAGCGTTACCGGAATTTGTATCAGGCGGTAAAGATGGTTTTATAAATAGAGAAAGAAGGGATCGTAATGGCGATAGCAGGCGTGGACGTGGGGACAACAGGCTGTAAGTGTACAGTATGCGATTCGAACGGAAGTCTGCTGAGTGAGGCATATCAGGAATACGATATCAAAAAAAGCGACGGACGTGAGCTGGATGCCTGGGAGGTCTGGACCAATGTCAAGGCCGTAATCCGGCAGGCTGTATCCAAGGTAGATCGGATTCATGCCATTGGAGTCACCTCCTTTGGGGAAACTACGATTTTTCTGGGAGAGGACGATAAGCCTCTGATGAATTCACTGCTCTATGTAGATCCCAGAGGGGAAGAGCAGTGCAGAAAATTGATCAGTCATTTTGGGAGAGATTATCTCTTTCAGGTAACAGGAATTAACCCGCATTCCATGTACAGCATTTCCAAGCTGATGTGGGTGGCGGAAAACCGGCAGGACGTGTATAAGAAGACAAAGCATATCTGTCAGTTCGGGGATTACATTGTATATATGCTCAGCGGAAAGCTTCAGATTGATTACTCTCTGGCCTGCCGTACCATGGCCTTTGATTACCGGAAGCTTAACTGGGCGGATGATATTCTGGCCTATGCGGGGATTGACAGGAATCTGATGTCAGAGCCTGCGCCTACGGGAAGCCCGGCAGGGCCTATTCGGAAAGAAATGGCCCGGGAGCTGGGGCTTTCGGAGGATACCTTGATTGTGTCCGGCTGTCATGATCAGATTGCGGCGGCCATCGGCACAGGATGTCTTAAGCAGGGAATGGCAGTGGACGGCACAGGAACCGTAGAGTGTATTACACCTATTTTTCCGGAGCCGGAATGCCCCAAGGCCATGCAGCAGTATAACTTTGTGATGATACCCTATGTGGAGGAACAGACGTATGTAACCTATGCCTTCTCCTTCAACGGGGGAGCGCTGCTGAAATGGTACCGGGATAATCTGGCGTCTTTAGAGGCGGCAGCATTTCGAAAGGATGGCATAAACCCTTATGAGGGATTTAACAGCCAGATGAAGAAGGGAGAGCCTTCAGGCCTTCTGGTGCTTCCCTATTTTTCCGGCTCTGCAACGCCCTATATGGACGGGGAGATTACCGGGGCTGTTCTGGGTGTGCGGGACGATACCACATCCATTGATATCTATCAGGGCCTGATGGAGGGCGTTACCTATGAGATGCGCCTGAATCTGGAATGCCTCAAGGAAGCGGGAATTGAGGTCCATGAGCTGCGGGCTACCGGCGGCGGCGCCAGGGCAGAGGTATGGCTGCAGATGAAGGCGGATATCCTGAATAAAAAAATCGTTACCCTGGGAAATGCCCAGTCCGGCACGCTGGGGTGCATTATGATGGCGGGAACAGCCTGCGGGATCTATCAGAATCTGAAAGAGGCGGCGGCAGTTTTTGTGAAGACAGGAAAAGAGTATCTGCCGGATCCCGAAAGACACAAGAAGTATGAAGCTTATTACAGAAAATATAAGAAGCTGTATGATGCGGTCAGCCATGTGATGAAAGAGGATGAAGGCACGACTGCATAAGCAAAGAGAGGAAAAGAGATGCCGATTATTACAAAGAGAGACGAAGTCTTGAACATATATAAAGAGGCAGCACAGAAGGGATGGGTGATCCCCTGCCTCTGTACCGAAAATCTGACAACAACGGAAGCCATTATCGAGGCGGCCAGTGAGTTTGCAAAAGAGAAAGGGCTCAAAAGCGTGCCCGTGACACTGGCCATTACGGTACAGTATGAGCACCGCTCCCAGTCCCGGTACTATACTCACAGCCGGAACTGGGAGACGGGCCTGAAGCTTTTTCAGGCGGACGCTCAGGTTTTGATGCGGGAAGGCGGCGGTTATGAGAATGTGGATCTTCTGCTCCACTTAGACCATGTACAGCATGACCTGGACGCAGAGCTCTGTGACAGTGATTTGAGCGCCTTTTCGACCATCATGTATGACGCATCCAATCTGCCTTTGGAGGAAAACATTGCAAAGACAAGGGCTTTTGTGGAGAAGAAGGGGAAGGAGATTATGATCGAGGGCGCCTGCGATGAGATCATCGACGCGGGGGGAGAGGCCCACAACGATATTACGACCGCAGAGAAGTGTTCCGATTACATGAAACGCACAGGTGTGGATATGGTGGTGGCCAATCTGGGCACTGAGCACCGGGCGTCGGGAAAGGATCTTCAGTATCACGGTGAGGCGGCGCGGGCCATCAGGGAAGAGATTGGCCCGAAGATCGTGCTTCACGGAACGTCTTCCGTGCCCAATGAACAGGTGCGCAGACTGTTTGCGGATGGCGTCTGCAAGGTAAATATCTGGACGGCCCTGGAGCGGGATGCTTCTCCGGAGCTGTTTGCCTTCCTTGTCCGCAATGCTTCTAAGGCGGCGGGGCCGGGAATGGTTGAAAAGCTCTGCCAGGAGGGGTATCTGACGGAAAAGTGCGCGACAGGAGAGAAAGAAGCTCTGACTGCATTTACCACAACAGCAAGACAGGATATCATTTTCCAGGTGATGAAACGGATGGTCCGGGAGTATCTGGATATGTGGTACGTTTTGTAGGAAAGGAGCGGAATATCAGATGAAAGCAGTGATGTACGGCGGCGGAAATATTGGCCGCGGTTTTATTGGCATGCTCTTTTCTCAGTCAGGCTATGAGGTAACCTTCGTGGATGTGGCGGAGGCAGTGGTCCGGGAGCTTCAGGAAAAAGGGGAGTATCCTCTGCGGTATGTGGCGAGCCACGGCTGTGAGGACTTGGTTGTGAAGCCGGTAACGGCAGTTAATGGAAATGATATGGATGCTGTGGCGGCATCCATTGCGGAGTGTGACATTATGGCGACAGCGGTAGGCGCAAGGATTCTTAAGTTTATTGTGCCCAATCTTGCAGCGGGCCTTCGAAAAAGATGGGCAGAGGGCAGAGGCCCCCTAAATATCATTATCTGTGAGAATTTAATGGATGCCAATCGAGTGCTGGAGGGCATGCTGAAGGAACAGCTGACGGAGGAAGAGTGCATGCTTTTTGATGAACAGGTGGGACTGGTGGAGGCTTCTATCGGCCGTATGGTTCCCGTTCAGACAGAGGAGATGAAGGATGGAGAGCCTCTGCGTGTCTGTGTGGAGCAGTATGGCTTTCTGCCGGTGGATCAGGCGGCTTTTAAGGGAGAGGTTCCTGCGATCAAGAATATGATTCCCTTTGAGCCCTTTGATTTCTTTATTAAGCGGAAGCTCTATATCCACAATATGGGTCATGCTTCCTGCGCTTATCTGGGAGACCTGCTGGGGCTTACCTATATCTCTGAGGCCATTGACCAGGATGAGATTTACATCATTGTCCGCAATGCCATGGAGGAGAGCGCGGCGGCCCTGTCCGGAAAGTACCATGTGCCTCTGGAGGAAGTGATGAAGCATATCTCAGATCTTTTGTACCGGTTTACCAATGCGGCCCTTAAGGATACCTGCAGACGTGTAGGAGGGGATCCGGGCCGGAAATTGTCGCCGCAGGACCGGCTGATTGGTTCTGCCGGTCTGGCTCTTTCCCAAGGGGTAGTTCCGGCCTATACTGCCATCGGCGCAGCGGCCGGTGTATGGCGCTATA
Source organism: uncultured Lachnospiraceae bacterium (assembly GCA_949740535.1). Lineage (GTDB taxonomy): Bacteria > Bacillota > Clostridia > Lachnospirales > Lachnospiraceae > Laedolimicola. The sequence continues at coordinate 35,794 of CATJHO010000149.1, read as the reverse complement.
TTGAAGAGGCCGAAGGCATGGAGCAGGGTCTGCAGCAGGCAGAACAGGTTCTGGCAGAGGTTTCCGAACTGGAGCCGGGAGCAGAGCTTAGGGAGCTGATTCTGAATATGTACCGGCTGATTCTGAAAGGAAAAAGTCTGGGAGAAATTCGAAGAGCAGCAGATGCGGTGAAGGCGGAGAGCCTTAAGGATGTGGTGTAGGGACGGCCGCTGACAACTGTATAAAACACATAGAAAGAAAAGGCGTCAATCCAGGGAACCTTCCGGTGGATGGACGCCTTTTTCTGTTTTGCTTTTCTTGTGCTTTTTTCTAATAAATGCTATACTATATATAATTTGTTTTTTATGCAAAAGACAGGAGAAAGGACGAAGTACGTATGAGGGCAAAGATTGAGCGGACAGCGGCAGGAAAATTTGAATACGAAAAGATTCCTGTAACCTTGTCGGAGCCCTTTATTCAGTTTCGATGCAGGCCCGGAAGCCGTCAGGAGGGAAGTTTTACCCTTTCCTGCGGCCGCTCCATCAAGGGAATTGTATACGCGTCCACCAGCCGGATGTATCTGGAGCATCGAAGCTTTCATGGCCGGAATGCCCGGATTGCCTACGTTTTTGACAGCCGGGGCATGTGGGGCGGCGAGGAGGTGGAAGGGGAGTTCTGCATTATCACAGAAGCCGGAGAGTATACCCTTCCCTACCGGATACAGGTAGAAGAGCACCGGGAGCCGGAAGAGGAAAGTTATGCTTACTTTATTTCCGCCGATCCCATCGCGCCGCTGCCCGAAGAGCAGAAGCAGGCAGGGGATACAGTAATTGAGATTGTAGAGGACTACCGGGAGGAGGATATGACCCCGGAGGAGGCAGTGCGCTTAACGGAGCTGATTCTTAAGAGCCGGCAACCTACAGCCGGTCAGCTGGAACGGCTGAAAAGGGCATACCATAAGTTTGGCGGACAGGAGATGCTCAGCGGAATCTGCTCCATTCTCATTAAAAACGGACGCACGGATGAAGAAAGCTTTTTCTGGTACCAGCGGGGCGTGCGCATGGAGCTTAAGATTACCAATCTCTTTGAATACTTCATGATGTCAGCTCCGGAGGATTACAGGGAACAGCTGCCCAGGAATCTTCTTCTCTATTTTCAGATGGAGAATACCTTGAATAACCGGCAGAAAGCTTTTTTGTATGCGAATATTATCCGGTATCAGGAACGGAACGGCGATATTTACCATCAATATGAGAAGGAGATTCAGTCCTTTATGCTGGAACAGCTTCTGGAGCGGAAGCTCAGCGGGGATCTGGCCTTGATTTATGAGCGTTTTCTGGTGGAAGAACTGCTGACCATTGATTTTGCGGAGGCACTGGCGGATATTATGTTTCTCCGGCAGCTGACCTGTACGGATCCACGCATCCGCCAGGTGCAGGTGCTCTACGAACCTCTGCAGCAGCGGATTACCGTACCCTTAATCGGCGGAAAGGCTCTGGTGCCTGTTTACACACCGGGAGCGGTGGTTCTTCTGGTGGATGAGCAGGGGAACTGCTATACCTCCAGTGTCCCCTATACCATGCAGCGGCTTTTGAAAGAGCAGCGGTATATAGAGCGGTGCCGGGAGCTTCTGCGTTATCATCAGGGTCTGTATCTGCATCTGTGTGACGGAACCTCCCGCTATCATGTGATTACCGGGGAGAATGTGGAGAACTATAAGCGGATATTGAAAATCAGCGGCTTTACAAGCAGGTATAAGCAGGAGATCCGCCAGGAGATTCTTCAGTATTACTATGCCAATCATGAGCTGGAGGAGCTGGATCGGGAATTCTTTATCACAGAGACTACGTATATGATGCCCAAGGATCGGGCCAGATTTACGGAGATTCTGATTCTGCGTGGGCTGTACGAGGAAGCCTGGCGGATGGTGAAGAATCATGGATATTCTATGGTGCGGGTGAAGCTTCTCATTAAGCTGGCCGCCTGGGCCATCCGGGAACTGGAGTACGGGGAGGATGAGTTTCTTTTGAAGCTCTGTCTCTTTGTATTTCAAAACCATAAGTACAATGAGAGTATTCTGGAATATCTGACCGGTTACTATTATGGATCCTGCCAGGTGATGGAATCCATCTGGAAAGCAGGCAGGGAGTTTGAGCTGGAGGTCTTTGATCTGGAGGAGCGGCTGCTGAGCCAGATGCTGTTTACCGGGCAGTTTCTGGATTCTGCCTTTACGATCTATCAGGAATACTGCCGCCAGGGAGGAAAAGGCGTGGTAGGGAAGGCCTATATGACCTGGCTGGCCTATGAGGATTTTGTACTGGGAAAAAAAGTCCCGAAGAAAATTTATGATTACATTGAGCAGGGCATCGCCTGGGAAGAAAATCTGGCGGATGTCTGCGGTCTGGCTTATCTGAAGTATCTGTCCGGACAGCCTCAGCTGACAGAGCACCAGCGGATCCGGGCGGAGCGGATGACTACGGAATACATACAGCGGCGCCAGCGCTTTGGATTTATGAAACCTCTGCTGGAGCGGCTGGGAAAGCCGCAGCTTCTGGAGGACAAGACCTTTGTGGAGTATCGGACCAATCCTGCCCACAAGGTGGTGATCCATTATGTGGTGGAGACACCGAGGGAAAAGCAGTGCAGTTATGTGGCGGAGCGGCTTTATCCCACAGAATCCGGTGTGTTTGTGAAGGAGTTCACTCTGTTTTTTGGAGAGCGTCTGACGTGGTTTGTGACGGAGATTGATAAAAACGGGGAAGAGACAGCCACACCGGATCACAGCATTACAGAAAGCCGTGAGGAGGAGCTGCTGACCGGCACGAAATACGCGGCTGTCTACGAGATGGCCCGCTCCTTGGAGGAGCATAATCTGCGTCTGCTGGAGCAGCAGATGGACGATTACGGCCGGCGGCAGTTTCTGGTAGAGCGGTTTTTCTCCTTGAAGTAATGACGAAACGGCGGGAAAAGAATGATATGTAACCGTAGTTTGAGAACAATGCCCCAAAGGACTTTGGCCGGTGTTTAACGGCCGGCAGTTTTTGCAGGGGGATTGCCGGAAAACTGCGGGGCGAAAAATAAGACGGGAATAGGAGGGCCTGAGATGGGGCAGTTTGCGGCAGGCTTTGACTTAGGAAAAGATTACTCTCAGATTTGCTGCTGGAATACGTCTTCTGGTGAACCGGTATCCATTTCTGTGATTCCGGGAGCAGAAAAATACCGGATTCCCACAGAGTCGCCGGAGCTGTTTTTAAAGAAGGCTCTGCGGCTCTTGAAGCCTTATGGAAAGATTCACGAGGCTTCCGCGGTGGTTTTTTCAGTGGAGACCCTGGAGGAAGGACTAGTGGAACGGCTTAAGCAGGCTGCCATGCGGACCATGGGGGTTTTGGAGAGCCGGATCTATGTGCAGACCCGTCAGGAAAGCTTCTGTGCTTATGTGCTGAATCAGCCGAAGGAAATCTGGCGGCATCAGGCGGTGCTCTTTGACTATGAGGGAGAGCTACTGCGGGGAATGGTTTTGAACGTAAATCCCAGGACCCTGCCCTTTCTGGCCAGAGTGGAACAGAGCGCGGGCTGGAGCCGTCCCGTTTCCGGCCTTTCACAGACGGAAAAGAACGAAATATTTCAGGAACTGATTCGGGAGATATTTACCGGCCGTCCTATTTCCGCAGTCTATCTGGTGGGAGAGGGATTTGAGGAAAACTGGTATGAGGCGTCCCTGAAGCTGCTCTGCAACGGCCGCCGGGTATTTGCAGGCAACAATCTCTATGCCAAGGGGGCCTGTTACCGGGCAGCCCGGACAGCAGATCGGAATGCGGCGGCCTCCTATGTATTCCTGGGAGCGGACAAGATTTCCTACAATGTATGCCTGCGCACGCCGGGGACTGGAAAAAGCAGCATGTATACCCTGTTGAATGCAGGAGAGAGCTGGTATGAGGCAAAGGCATCCTGCGAGGCGCTTCTGTATGACGAGCCGGTGATAGAGTTTTTGTTTCAGCCCATGCAGGGAGACGAGGGCCTGAAAGAAAGCCTGTTGTTAGAGGGACTGCCGGATCGGCCGCCGAGAACGACACGGGTCCGGATTGAGGCAGAATTTACACAGGTGGACCGGCTGCGTATAGAGGTGCGTGATTTGGGCTTCGGAGAATTGTTCCCATCCTCAGATCTGAGCTGGACAGAGGAAGTGGACCTGGCGTAGGGGAAAATAATACATAAGGCGGAACTGGAAATATAAAAACAGCAGTTCCCAGATCCGGCCCCAGAAGGATTTACGGACGGCATTGACCGGCCGGAAATGCATCTGCAAAAGAGGGGCTGGAAGGGGACTGCGGAACTGGAATACGAGGACATTATGGGAGCAGTATTGATTTGCAGTCAGGAACAGGCGAAGACGCCTTATTATATAGAGAGCATGGGAATCCGGCTCTACTCCATGGAGGAGCTGGCGTATTTCCTGTACCAGAATATTTATCTGGTGGACAAACGGATGCTGGGAGTGCGTCTCTGGGACTGGATCCGCACGGAGATCGGGAATCCGGACCTGGCGGAGCGTCTGAAAAAGGGAGCAGAAGCGGGAAGCAGCCTCCAGAATATGGTGTTGACCATTCTGCGGAATGTGGATTATTATACCCAGGAAGAGTTGAACCAGCTGTCTTCCAAGATGAAGATTCTCAACACGTATCAGGAGCAGGAGCGTCTCAAACTGCGGGCAGACGAGTATTTTATCAATGGGAACTATCAGGCGGCTGTCTATGAGTATGAGAAGATTTTGAATATCCGCCAGAGCGATCGCCTGGGAGTGGAATTCTATGCCCATGTGTGGAACAATCTGGGCGTCTGCTGCAGCAGGCTGTTTCTCTTTGGACGGGCAGCCCGCGCCTTTCGGACCTCTTACCAGTACCAGAGAGATCCGGATGTGCTGAAGGAATACGTGTGCGCCATGCGCCTGGGGCTTTCGGAGGAGGATTTTGAGGAGGCCATGGAGCTTCAAAATATCCGCGGAGAACAGCTGGAGCTGTTGACAGAGGAGTACGATCGTCTGGCGGCGGAAGCGCCGGAACACTTGAAGGTGCCGGAGGATCTGGCGGAACGGCTGTATGAGCTGGAGCGGGAGTATTATAAGAATACACGGTATGCGTAGAGAAAAGATATTCCATTATGGATTTGCATTTGAGGGAAAGAGAGTGCTGATTGGTTAAAACAGGGGACGCTGCAAATAAGCCAGCCGGTTTTCCGATATCCAGTGTCCGGCTTGTCCATGTATATTCTGTATAAAATTGCCGGACATTTTATGCCCGACAAGAGCAGACAGAATGTACAGGAACGGACGGACACGGATAAGGAAAAGACGGCTGGCTTATTTGCAGCGTCCCATAGTTTTTGGATATCAGATGCCGAGTTCCGCCACAATAGCTTTCAGACGGTTCCAGTCCTCCTTCATTTCATAAAGACGCGTCTGCCCCTGTTCCGTAATGCGGTAATACTTTCTGGCAGGACCGCCGCTTGTGGTTCCGGTGTAGACCATTGCAGATCCTTCCCTGTGCAGACGCCGCAGAATGGCATAGAAAGCGCTTTCGCCTGCTTCAGGAAAATACACATGCATCTGCTGGATAATATCATAGCCGTAAAGGTCTTTTGCGGCGATGCACTGGAGAATACACATCTCCAGAATTCCTTTTTTTATCTGTGCATCCATAGACCTGCTCCTTTCTTAAAAAAGAAAGCAGATACGCCTGCAAGCAGTATCCCAGCTCCATATAACCAGAGAGGCAGCATGAGTTCCTGATGAAGGGCAGCGTTTGTATACAGGTTCAGATCCATTCTGTGCAGAAAGAAGCGCATATCCAGAAGAAAAAGAATGGCCCCCAGGGAGTGTATTGCTGCAGGGTAATAGCGGATAGAGCGTGTAAAAGTCTGTAACAGCATCCAGAGAAGTATCAGGCACAGCAGGAAAATGAACAGGCACAGGACAGAATTTATTACTATGCCTATGGGCCATTTTCCGATTGTAAACGGTATAGCGCCTGCAGGCAGTGCAAGGAGCCGCTGCATAACAGATTCTGTGAGAAGTACGGGGAGGGGAATCAAAAGCTGAGAAAACCAGCAGCAGCGTCCGAAGGAAATGGAAACATTCAGACGCTGTTCCAGGACGAAGCGGGCCCGGCCGTGGATTAGGGAAAAGACAGACAGAACGAAAAGAGCGAAAAGAGGGAGGCGCGCGCTTATATATGAGAATCGCAGGGGCGAAATATACAGATAGAGCGTAATGGCTGCCAGCAGCCCCCAGCCGGCGGTCCATGTCCGGAAGCGGCGCAGGCCTTCCGGCGTTTCCTTCAAAAGTTCCTGGGTGATTGTCCTGGGATTCTCCAGTTCAAGCGTCAGCCTTTCGAAATTTCCCCGTTCTTTTTCCAGGGAAAGATATTCCTGGTAATCTTCCAGGATTTCGCATACCTGGCGGAGCGGAAAATACAGCAGAAGATAATTTCCCAGGCGGTTCAGGAGAAGAGGTTCAGAAAGTTTCCCGGAGGGATTTGTCAAGTTCTTTGGCATAAGTATCAGCTCTCCTTTTTGAAATCAGTTGTCGGGTTCACAAAACTACTATTCAATAAACAGTAGTTGCTTTTACTATAACATCGAAAAAATTCTCTGTCAACAGAGAAAATTTCCTCATTGACAGCCGTCCTGTCCTGTGATAGAATACAACGGTAACTTTACCATGGTACAGTGACCAATTGGTAGAGAAAAAAAGTAAAGACCTGCCAGGAACAGAGAAGAACCTGGGCTGGCTGTCAGATGGCAGAACCGGAGGGCCGGACATGTCCACAGGCAGGGACGGGAGGACACTATGAAAAAAAGAGTATTGAGTTTGTTATTGTGCGGCTGTATGGCAGTATCACTGCTGGCAGGCTGCGGTTCCAAGGAAGCGCCGGAGGCAGATGCAGGAACAGAGACAGAGGCTCCTGCTGAGAATGGAGAGAACGAGGAGGCTCCGGAAGCGGAGAGCGCGGACGGAAGCGATATGGAGTACGTAAAGTCCAAGGGGAGCCTGGTGGTAGGCATTACCGATTTCGAGCCTATGGATTACAAAGATGAGGACGGAGCCTGGATTGGCTTTGACGCCGATATGGCAAAGGCTTTTGCTGAGAGCCTTGGCGTTGAAGTGGAGTTTGTGGAAATCGACTGGGACAATAAGGTATTTGAGCTGGACAGCAAGGCCATTGACTGTGTATGGAACGGCATGACGCTTACTGCGGAAGTGACGAGTGCGATGGAGTGCTCCAATGCTTACTGCAACAATGCACAGATTGTGGTTGTACCCGCAGACCAGGCAGATCAGTACCAGGATACAGACAGTCTGAAAGATCTGAATTTTGCCGTTGAGGCAGGCAGTGCAGGCGAGGCAGAGGTAGATGCTCTGGGCTTAAGCTTTACGCCGGTAAAGGATCAGGCCAGCGCGCTTATGGAAGTAAAGTCCAAAGCTTCTGACGCGGCAGTGATCGATTCTCTTATGGCGGCAGCGATGGTAGGAGAGGGAACCGGCTATGCGGATCTGACTTATACGGTTCAGCTGAACAGCGAGGAGTACGGCGTAGGCTTCCGCAAGGGTTCGGATTTGGCCGCAGCTTTGAATGATTTCTTTGCGGCCGCTTATGAAGACGGCAGTATGAAAGAATGTGCAGAAACTTATAATGTGCAGGCAGCTCTGATTGAACAGTAACTGTCACACTCTGTCACAGGCAGGGACACCGCTTCCTGCATAAAACAAATTTTGTATGGTAAGGACTGCGACCTTAGTCCGGCCTGGAAGGCCGGGCGAAGGCCGCATGTTTTGCGCATAGGAACAGATTGTTTGAAACAGAAGAAAGCAGGATACATATATGAATCAGATCATGGAACAGTTTCCGATTGTGGTACAGGCGCTTAATATCGGATTTTTACAGACATTAAAATTATTTGCAGTAACCCTTCTGGGAGCGGTTCCCCTGGGGCTTATCATTGCCTTTGGCTCTATGTCCCGTTTCCGGCCCTTGAGCTGGCTCACAAAGGTTGTGGTCTGGATTATCCGTGGAACGCCTTTGATGATTCAGCTGTTGATTATTTTTTATTTTCCGGGACTGGTCATGGGGAAACAAATCTGGGGCAGCGGAGAGACCGGCCGGTTTCTGGCTTCAGCAGTGGCCTTTATTTTTAACTATGCCTGTTATTTTTCCGAGATTTACCGGGGAGGTATTCAGAGTATTCCGGTGGGACAGGAGGAAGCCGGACTGGTGCTTGGCATGACCCGGCAGCAGATTTTCTTTAAGGTTACCTTGCTTCAGATGATTAAGCGCATTGTTCCGCCCATGTCCAATGAAATTATTACGCTGGTGAAGGACACTTCCCTGGCGCGTATCATTGCCCTGCAGGAAATCATCTGGGCCGGGCAGGCTTTCCTGAAAGGGTCCCAGGGGATTTCCGGTCAGATTTGGCCGCTGTTTTTCACGGCTGTCTACTATCTGATATTCAGCGGTATTCTGACGGTTCTTCTGGGATGGCTGGAAAAGAAACTGGATTATTTCAGGTAAAAAGGGCTGATAAGAAATGGGCATATCCGCCTGGTCTGCAGGCTTTGGGAGTAAAGGGGGAAATATCAGATGGCGATTTTAGAAGTAGAACATTTAAGTAAAACCTTTGAGCGGACAAACGTGCTGAAAGATATCAGTTTTTCTCTGGAGAAAGGACAGGTCGTGTCCCTGATCGGTTCCTCCGGAAGCGGCAAAACCACCTGCTTAAGGTGTCTGAATTTTCTGGAGCGGCCGGATACAGGCGTAATCCGTGTCAATGGAGAGGTTCTTTTTGACGCGGAGGATCCGGTAACTGCCCAGGAGTCAGCGATCCGGAAGAAACGGCTCCATTTTGGGCTGGTGTTTCAGTCTTTTAACCTGTTTCCCCAGTATACGGCGCTGGGAAATGTGACGCTGGCCAGTGAGCTTCTGGCAAAGGAACGTCCTGATTACAAGGTGAACCGGAAGGCCATACATGAGGAAATTGAACATAAGGCGCAGGTTCTGCTGGCGCAGATGGGACTGGGAGATCGGATGAACAATTACCCCCATCAGCTTTCCGGCGGGCAGTGCCAGCGGGTGGCCATTGCGAGAGCCCTTGCATTGGAACCGGATATTCTCTGTTTTGATGAGCCCACCTCGGCGCTGGATCCGGAGCTTACCGGGGAAGTGCTTAAGGTGATCCGGGAGCTGGCAGAGCAGAAGAGGACCATGATTATAGTAACCCATGAGATGGCTTTTGCCAGGGATGTGTCCAGCCGGGTGATTTTTATGGATGACGGACGGATTCTGGAAGAAGGGACGCCACAGGAGGTATTCGAAAATCCAAAAGAAGACAGAACGAGGCAGTTCCTGGGGCGTTATACACAATGATTAAAAACCACAGTATCCGTGGACAAAGTGTACATTTTTTGTCTGCAAGGGATGCTGTGGTTTTTATATGGGCAGGCAGCAGATGGGGATGATACGGGAAACATGACCGGCTTTTTTGCAGGAGGTTTCAGTTTGCCGAAAAATGGTGGTTTTTGGAATTGTTTCTTATCCATAAGTCACAATCTGTAAATTTTCCACAAGGGAACAGTTGAAATTAAAAAGGGGTCAGGTTATACTAAAAAAGACAAAAAGGATAGTTATTTTATAAATGATAAAGGAAAGGCAGGGAACACAGCATGGAAAAGAAAGAGCTGTTATATGAAGGAAAGGCAAAAAAGGTATATACCACAGAGGATCCGGACGTTTTGATCGTTGACTATAAGGATGACGCTACTGCATTTAACGGCCTGAAGAAGGGAACCATTCAGGGAAAGGGTGTGATCAATAACCGGATGACCAACCGGGTATTCCAGCTTCTGGAAAAGGAGGGCGTGCCTACCCACTATATCGAGGAGCTCAGTGATCGGGAGACAGCAGTGAAGAAAGTGGAGATTGTGCCGCTGGAGGTGATTATCCGGAACGTGGCCGCAGGAAGCTTCTCCAAGCGTCTGGGTGTGGAAGAGGGAACCAGATTTACAGCTCCTACCCTGGAGTTCAGCTACAAGAATGATGATCTGGGCGATCCCCTGATCAATGATTATTTTGCCATTGCTTTGGGACTGGCGACAAGAGAAGAGATTGACACCATCACCAGGTATGCGTTTAAGGTAAATGAGGTGTATAAGGCTTACTTTGCCAATGCAGGTATTGAGCTGATTGACTTTAAGATTGAATTTGGCCGTTATAAGGGAGAGATCATTCTGGCCGACGAGACTTCCCCGGATACCTGCCGTCTCTGGGATATCAACACTCATGAGAAACTGGACAAGGATCGTTTCCGCAGAGATCTGGGAAATGTAGAGGAAGCTTACAACGAAGTATTTAAGCGGCTGGGGCTGTAAGGGCTGCGGAACTGGAATGATATAAACAGCAGTCCCCGTACAGGGCCGAGATGGATTTACGGACGGAATTCAACGGCCGGAAATTCATCTGTATAAAAGAAGGTCCTGGAAGGGGCTGCGGAACTGGAATAGGAGGCGGAAATGAGTACAGACAGATATCAGAGTCCTTTGTCAGAGCGTTACGCAAGTAAAGAGATGCAGTATATTTTCTCACCAGACAAGAAGTTCCGTACCTGGAGAAGACTCTGGATCGCGTTAGCGGAGACCGAGAAGGAGCTGGGACTGGATATTACCCAGGAGCAGATTGACGAATTGAAGGCTCATCAGGATGATATCAACTATGATGTGGCGAAGGCAAGGGAAAAGGAAGTGCGCCACGATGTGATGTCCCATGTATATGCTTACGGACAGCAGTGTCCCAAGGCAAAGGGAATCATCCACCTGGGAGCTACCTCCTGCTATGTGGGAGATAACACCGATATCATTGTGATGACGGAAGCCCTTCAGCTGGTGCGCAGGAAGCTGGTAAATGTGATGCAGGAGCTTTCCGGCTTTGCGGACAAGTATAAGGCCCTGCCTACGCTGGCGTTTACTCATTTCCAGCCGGCTCAGCCCACCACAGTGGGGAAACGGGCTGCCCTTTGGCTGCAGGAGTTCTGCCTGGATCTGGAGGATTTGAACCATGTGATTTCCACCATGAAGCTGCTTGGCTCGAAGGGGACTACGGGAACGCAGGCCAGCTTTCTGGAGCTTTTTGACGGGGATCAGGAGACGATTGACAAGATCGATCCCATGATTGCGGAGAAAATGGGATTTTCCCAGTGCTATCCTGTATCCGGTCAGACTTATTCCCGGAAGGTGGATACCCGTGTGCTGAATGTTCTGGCGGGAATTGCAGCCAGTGCCCACAAGATGTCCAACGATATCCGGCTTCTCCAGCATCTGAAGGAAGTGGAAGAGCCCTTTGAAAAGTCTCAGATTGGCTCCTCTGCCATGGCTTATAAGCGGAATCCCATGCGGAGCGAGCGCATTGCTTCCCTGTCCCGGTATGTAATGGTAGATGCCATGAACCCGGCCATTACCTCGGCTGCCCAGTGGTTTGAGCGGACTTTGGATGATTCGGCCAACAAGCGTCTGAGTATTCCGGAGGGATTTCTGGCCGTGGATGGAATTCTTGACCTGTGTCTGAATGTGGTGGACGGGCTGGTGGTGTACCCCAAAGTGATTGAGAAGCGTCTGATGTCGGAGCTGCCCTTTATGGCCACGGAGAATATTATGATGGATGCAGTGAAGGCAGGTGGAGACCGGCAGGAGCTGCATGAGCGGATCCGGGAGCTGTCCATGGAAGCAGGCAGAAATGTGAAGGCAGAGGGGAAGGAAAATAATCTGCTGGAGCTGATTGCCGCAGATCCGGCATTCAATCTGTCTTTGGAGGATCTGAAGAAAACCATGGAGCCTGCCCGCTATACAGGACGTTCTAAGGAGCAGGTAGAGGCTTTCTTAAGCCAGGTAATTCAGCCGATTTTGGATGAGTACAGCGATTTGCTTGGAATGAAAGCAGAAATCAATGTCTGAAAGATCTGTGATGAGACGCATCCGCTGTTATAAATAAGGAGGAAACAGGAAAGACTTTTACAGGAATGACAGGTAAAAGTCTTTCCTGGTATTATACGGGATTTATGAGCCGGCGGATTGGAAACGGAACACATCGCTTGTGGAGAAATGGGAGCAGGATAAAATGATTTTGTTGATCGTATGTTTGGTGCTTGGCTTTCTATTACTGGTAAAAGGTGCGGATTTCTTTGTGGAGGGAGCCTCGGATATTGCCCGGAAGCTGGGAATTCCTTCCATTATAATTGGATTGACCATTGTGGCCCTGGGAACCTCTCTGCCGGAGCTGGCGGTGAGTATGACGGCAGCGCTGAAGGGAAGCAATGATATTGCTTTGGGAAATGTAACGGGATCGAACCTGATGAATCTTCTGGTAGTCGTAGGTCTGGCAGCAGTGATTCAGCCGGTGCCGGTGAAGCGCTCCATTCTCCGGCGGGACTATGTAATGTCACTTCTGATGGCCCTGATTATGCTGGGAGGGGCAGTGGATATTTTCTGGAATCCGGATGGGGCAGGTATTACCGGCCTGGACGGGGCAGTGCTTCTGTGCGTTACAGCCGGATATATGTATCATCTGATTAAGGTGTCGGTCCGGGACCGGACGGCAGAGAAGTTTGGTATTACGAGACCGCTTCCGGTCAGTATTCTGTTCTGTCTGGGCGGCTCTATAGCGATCATTGGCGGCGGCCGGCTGGTAGTAAATTCCGCTACGGATCTGGCCTATGGAATCGGTATGAGCGAGACACTGGTAGGACTGACCATTGTGGCCATCGGAACTTCCCTTCCGGAGCTGGTGACTTCCGTAGTGGCAGCCAGAAAGGGAGAGAGCGAGATTGCCCTTGGCAATGTGCTGGGGTCCAATATTCTGAACATCGGTTTTATCCTGGGAGCTTCCGGAGTCATTCATCCCATTGCCGTGAAGTGGGAGAATGTGTATGATATGCTGATTCTGATTGCGCTGACCGCGGTGTTTTTTATCCCCCTCTGGAAACAGGAGCGGGTGAGCCGGGCTGTGGGGATGGCGATGCTGGGATGTTATGCGGGATATATGGTTTATATTATTGTGCGGTAAAAAATAACAAAATCACCTCTTGCATTTTGAATGAGATGTGTTATAATTAGATAGATTAAATAAGGTGGCCGAGAAGAGTGAACGAAAGTTCACTCTTTGTTTTTGATGTACGAGGCACACAAAGGATAATGCTGTTGTGCAGAAGGGACGGTCCCGGACAGGAAAGGAAGTCTATGACAAAAAGAGAGAGTTACGAACAGAAGACCGAGGAGCTGGTTCGGCCCATTGTGGACGCCAATCACTTCGAGCTGGTAGATGTGGAGTATGTGAAGGAGGGTGGTACCTGGTATCTGCGGGCGTATATAGACAAACCAGGCGGAATTACCGTAGATGACTGTGAGATCGTAAACCGGGCATTAAGTGATCTTCTGGACGAGAAGGACTTTATCGAAGAGTCCTATATTCTGGAGGTAAGCTCTCCGGGTCTGGGACGTCCCCTGAAAAAGGAGCGGGATTTTGAGCGGAGCCTGGGGGTGGAAGTGGAGATCCGCACTTACCGTATGGTGGAAAAGCAGAAGGAATTCCGTGGTATCCTGAAAGCATATGATAAGGATACGGTAACGATTGTAACAGAAGAGGAAGAGGAGCAGGTGTTCCCAAGAGAGAATATTGCCCTGATTCGGTTAGCTTTTGACATTTAGCAGCCGTGTTTAAAACGAGGAGGAAAGAGAACAATGAACACAGAATTGCTGGAAGCGTTGGAAATTTTGGAAAAGGAAAAGGATATCAGCAAAGAGACGCTGCTGGAATCCATAGAGAATTCCCTGCTTACGGCCTGTAAAAGCCATTTCAAAAAGGCAGACAATATCAAGGTCAGCATTGATCCCAAGACCTGCCAGTTTTCCGTCTATGCAGAGAAAGCCGTGGTGGAACAGGTAGAGGATCCGCTGCTGGAGATCAGCCTGGCAAATGCCAAGATGATCGATTCCACCTATGAGCTGGGAGATGTGGTCAATGAAGAGATTAAGTCCAAGGAATTCGGCCGTATTGCTGTCCAGAATGCCAAGAATGTGATTCTTCAGAAGATCCGCGAGGAGGAGCGTAAGGTTCTGTTCAACCAGTATTATGGAAAAGAAAAAGATGTGGTTACCGGTGTGGTACAGCGCTATATCGGCCGCAATGTAAGCATTAACTTAGGGAAAGTAGACGCGATTCTCAATGAAAAAGAGATGGTAAAGGGCGAGGTGTTTAAACCTACGGAACGGATTAAGGTCTATATTCTGGAAGTGAAGGACACCACCAAGGGTCCCCGGATTGCAGTATCCAGAACCCATCCGGAGCTGGTAAAACGCCTCTTTGAGTCTGAGGTAACAGAGGTGCGGGACGGAACGGTGGAGATCAAAGCGATCGCCAGAGAGGCAGGCTCCAGAACGAAGATAGCCGTATGGTCCAAGGAGCCGGATGTAGATCCCGTAGGCGCCTGCGTGGGTATGAATGGAGCCAGAGTCAACGCCATTGTCAGCGAGCTGCGGGGTGAGAAGATCGATATTATCAACTGGAGCGAGAATCCGGCCATTCTGATTGAGAATGCCTTAAGTCCGGCCAAGGTAGTGGCGGTTCTGGCAGATCCGGAGGATAAGAAGGCCAAGGTAGTGGTTCCTGATTATCAGTTGTCGCTGGCTATCGGCAAGGAAGGCCAGAATGCCCGTCTGGCAGCAAAGCTTACAGAGTTTGGCATTGACATTAAGAGCGAAACCCAGGCCAAGGAGATCGAGGGCTGGCTGGATGTAGATGAAGAGTACGAGGAGTATGAGGACTTCGAGGACTATCAGGAAGAGCAGGCGGCGCTGGCAGCTTATGAGGCAGAGCAGCTGGATGCGTTGAACGAATATGGAGCGGATACAGAGGACTCCGGGTACGGAGAAGATTCAGATGTATATGAAGAAGACTATGCAGACGATTATGCGGAGGATTTCTCAGAAGAATAGAAGAATCGGTGAAATGACAAGGATCGGGATGTGATGAATTGAGTACAAATCGGAAAGTGCCTATGCGCCAGTGTATCGGCTGTCAGGAGATGAAGAGCAAGAAGGAAATGCTTCGAATCCTTAAGACAGCGGAGGGAGAGGTTGTACTGGATACCACAGGCCGGAAGAATGGACGGGGCGCGTATATCTGCTGGTCCGGGGAATGCCTGAAGAAGGCGAGGAAAAACCGGAGCCTGGAGCGTTCTCTGAAGATGGCCATTCCTTCGGAGGTGTACGACAGTCTGGAAAAGGAGCTGGATAAAATTGGCATGGAATAAAGCGTATGGGATGATTGGCATGGCAATGAAAGCCGGGAAGCTTGCAAGCGGAGAATTTGCCACGGAAAAAGCGGTTAAGACAGGGTTGGCAGCACTTGTGATTGTGTCAGAGGCCGCGTCGGAGAATACAAAGAAAAAGTTTCGGAATATGTGTGAGTACTATGAAGTGCCCGTGTATTTCTTTGGAAGCAAAGAAGAACTGGGGCATGCCATAGGGAAGGAATTCCGGGCATCGCTGGCAGTGCTGGATCCGGGACTGGCAAAGGCCATAGAGAAAAATCTGATCCATGAATAAAAATGCCTGTGGAATACAAACTGAATAACGGAGGTAAGTATGTCGAAAAGAGTACATGAACTTGCGAAAGAATTAAATAAAACAAATAAAGAAATACTTGCATTTCTGGGAGAGAAAGGCATAGAGGTGAAGAGCCATATGAGCGTGATCCCGGATGAGCAGGAGGA
This sequence comes from uncultured Lachnospiraceae bacterium, assembly GCA_949740535.1. GTDB lineage: Bacteria > Bacillota > Clostridia > Lachnospirales > Lachnospiraceae > Laedolimicola. The sequence continues at coordinate 20,008 of CATJHO010000149.1, read as the reverse complement.
TATGGTAAAGAGAGCCTTTACCCCCAAACCGGCCGCACCGGCCAGGGAGGAGGCACCGGCTAAGGAGGCTGCGCCTGCAGCGCCGCCTCAGAGAAAGAAGAAGATTATAGCGGTGTACAATACCCATAACAGCCAGACGGGAATCAAGGATCCGAGAGGGGAGCGCCGCCAGAATCAGGCGCGTTCCCAGCAGGGGCGCCCGGCAGCGGGAGCGCAGGGAAGACCTGCACAGCCAGGCCAGAGCCGTCCGGCGGCAGGAACAGCGGCACGGCCGGCAGCGGGAGCACAGGGAAGACCCGCACAGCCAGGCCAGAATCGTCCGGCAGCGGCAGCAGGTACAGCAGCGCGCCCGGCAGGAGGCGAGCAGCAGGTCCGTCCGGCAAGACCGGAGCGTCAGGAGGCGCCAAAGTCTGCAGCAGCCCTTCGGGAGCCGGAGAAGCAGACAGCTGTACAGCAGCCGGCTGAGCGCCGTCCTTCGCAGACCGGGGAGCGTGTGAGCCGTGAGGTACCCTCAAGACCGGCAGGCGTTCCGGCGCGTGAGAACCGTGACAACCGTTCAGGTCAGAGCCGTGACGGCCAGAGAAGAGACGGCCGTGACAGCCGTACCAGTCAGGGCCGTGACGGTCAGAGAAGCTTTGGCGGCCAGGGGAGAGACGGCCAGAGAAGCTTCGGCGGCCAGGGAAGAGACGGCCGCGACAGCCGTCCGGGTCAGGGCCGTGACGGCCAGAGAAGTTTTGGCGGCCAGGGAAGAGACGACCGTGACAACCGTACCAGTCAGGGCCGCGACGGTCAGAGAAGCTTTGGCGGTCAGGGAAGAGACGGCCGGGATAACCGGGGAGGCCAGGGGAGAGATAACCGGCGTTCCATGGATATTCCTGCAGCACCTGTGGTAGAGCTTCGTAAGACAGAGAACCGCAGAGCGGAGAATAAGAACCGAAATGATGACAGCAAGAAAGATAAAAACAGTAAATTCAATGACAACTGGGGCAAGAAGCCGAATCAGGGCGGCCGCCGGCCAAATCAGGGCAGCAATCGTCCGAACCAGAAAAACAGCCGGGGCGGCAAGGGCTCTGCACCGGTGCGTCCGGCGGCTCCGGCGCCAAAGAAGGAAGATCTTACGCCAAAGGTGATTGAGATTCCGGAGCTGATCAGTATTCACGATCTGGCAGAAAAGATGAAGATCCAGCCTTCTGTGATTATTAAAAAGCTGTTTCTGGCAGGTAAGATGGTAACAGTGAATTCCGAGCTGGATTTTGAGGCGGCCGGAGAGCTTGCCATGGAGATGAACTTCGATCCCGTACCGGAGGAGAAGGAGGATGTGATCGGCAAGATGCTGGAGGACGTGGAAGATGCCGAGGAAACCTTGACGGCCCGCCCGCCGGTTGTCTGTGTTATGGGCCACGTTGACCACGGCAAGACATCGCTTCTTGATGCGATCCGCAACACCCATGTGATTGAACGGGAGGCTGGCGGAATAACCCAGCACATCGGTGCCTACATGGTAACCATCAATGGACAGAAGATTACTTTTCTGGATACACCGGGCCATGAGGCATTTACGGCTATGCGTATGCGTGGAGCCAATTCCACAGATATTGCGATTCTGGTGGTAGCGGCCGACGACGGCGTGATGCCCCAGACAGTGGAGGCCATCAATCATGCCAAGGCGGCGGGTATTGAAATTATTGTAGCAATCAACAAGGTGGATAAGCCAAGCGCCAATATTGAGCGTGTAAAGCAGGAGCTTGTGGAGCATGAGCTGATTCCCGAAGACTGGGGCGGAAGCACCATCTTTGTGCCTGTATCTGCACGCACCCAGGAAGGACTGGATCAGCTGCTGGAGATGATTCTTCTGACGGCTGAGGTTCTGGAGCTTAAGTCCAATCCCAACCGCCGGGCAAGAGGTCTGGTCATTGAGGCGGAGCTGGATAAAGGAAAGGGACCGGTGGCAACAGTTCTGGTACAGAAGGGAACGCTTCATGTGGGAGACCACATTGCTGTGGGATCTTGCTATGGTAAGGTCCGGGCTATGATGGACGATAACGGACGCCGGGTAAAAGAGGCAGGTCCTTCCAAGCCGGTGGAGATTCTTGGCCTTAACGATGTGCCGGGAGCCGGTGAGATCTTCGTATCCCCGGAGAGCGACAAGGAAGCAAGAGCTTTTGCAGAAACGTATGTGAAGGAAAGCCGGGAGCGTCTTATCGAGGATACGAAACTTAAGATGTCCCTGGATGATCTGTATTCCCAGATTCAGTCCGGCAATTTGAAAGAGCTGAATATTATTGTGAAGGCAGATGTGCAGGGTTCTGTGGAGGCAGTGAAGCAGAGTCTTCTGAAGCTCTCCAACGAGGAGGTTGTGGTAAAGATTATTCATGGCGGCGTGGGTGCTGTCAATGAGTCCGACGTAAGCCTGGCTTCTGCATCCAATGCTATTATCATTGGTTTTAATGTGCGGCCGGATGCCACAGCCAAGGAGACGGCAGAACGGGAAAAGGTGGATCTGCGTCTGTACCGTGTGATTTACGATGCGATCAACGATGTGGAGACAGCCATGAAGGGAATGCTGGATCCGATATTTGAGGAAAAAGTTTTGGGCCATGCAGAGGTGCGCCAGATCTTCAAGGCCTCCGGCGTGGGCAATATCGCAGGCGCCTATGTATTGGACGGCGTGTTCCAGAGAGGCTGTAAGTGCAGAATCAGCCGGGAGGGCAGTCAGATCTTCGACGGCGATCTGGCATCCCTGCGGCGGTTTAAGGATGATGTAAAAGAAGTAAGAGCCGGTTATGAGTGCGGTCTGGTCTTTGAAAAGTTCGGAGATATCCAGGAGCTTGACATTGTGGAGGCCTATACCATGGTGGAGGTTCCAAGATAAGGAGACGTCTCATAAGCAGGCCTGGAATTTGGCCGCAGATTCTGCGGCGTGAGAGGTAAGAATGAGAAAAAACAGCATTAAAAATACAAGAATTAACGGAGAGGTCCGGCGGGAGCTGAGTAACATTATCCGGGGAGAGATTAAAGATCCCCGGATTCATCCCATGACCTCTGTGGTGGAAGTGGAAGTGGCGCCTGACTTAAAGAGTGCCAAAGCCTATATCAGTGTGCTGGGCGATGAAAAGGCTCAGCAGGATACCCTGGCAGGGCTTAAGAGCGCGGAAGGATACATCCGGCGGGCGCTGGCCAAATCCATCAATCTGCGCAACACACCGGAAATTCGTTTTATCCTGGATCAGTCCATCGAATACGGTGTGAATATGTCCAAGTTCATTGACGATGTAAACCGGAAAGAAAATGAGGATGATGAAAATGATCAAACTGGCGAATGAATTAGAGCAGGTGAAGAGCGTTATCATTGGAGGACACGTAAGGCCTGACGGGGACTGTACCGGTGCCTGTCTGGCCGTGTATAACTATATCCGGGAGTGGTATCCGGGGATTGAGGCAGTAGTTTATCTGGAGGGGAAGAATCCTTCCTTTGCTTCTCTGGCAGGCTTTGAGGAGATTACGACAGAATGCCCGTCAGACAGAAGGTATGATCTGTTTCTGGCGCTGGACGTAAGTGATAAGGAGCGTCTGGGCCGAGGTCTTAAGTGTTTTGAAGAGGCAGAACGGACCATCTGTATCGATCACCACATTACCAACGGGGGATTTGCGGAAAAAGACTGGATTAATCCTGAGGCAAGCTCCACTTCTGAGCTGATTTTTGATACGCTGGAGGAAGATAAGATTTCCAAGGAAACAGCGGAAGCTCTTTACATGGGGATAATCCATGATACGGGAATTTTCCAGTATTCCAATACCTCACCGAAAACCCTGGAAACAGCAGGCAGGCTGATAGCGAAAGGAATAAATTTCTCCAGAATTATTGACGAGACTTTTTATCAGAAGACCTATGTACAGAACCAGGTGCTGGGCCGGACGCTGATGGAGAGTATTCTGCTTCTGGATGGAAAGATTATTATGGGCAGAATCCGCCAGAAAGATATGGAATTCTATGGAGTGGGCCCGAAAGATCTGGAAGGAATCGTAAATCAGCTTCGTGTGACCAAAGGGGTGCAGGTGGCGATTTTCCTTCATGAGATTGGCAATCAGGAATACAAGGTAAGTCTGCGCTCCAACGGGCCGGTGGATGTGAGCCAGGTCTGCGCTTATTTTGGCGGGGGCGGACATGTGAAGGCAGCCGGCTGTACCATGCACGGGACGCTTCACGATGTGGTCAATAATCTGACCTTACATATTGAGCAGCAGCTTGTGGAGGCAGAGCAGGCTTAAGAGACAGGAAGGATCCGGAATGAACGGAATTCTGAATATTTATAAGGAAGCGGGCTTTACCTCCCATGATGTGGTGGCAAAGCTCAGAGGAATTTTAAAACAAAAAAAGATAGGACATACAGGAACTCTCGATCCCGATGCGGAGGGAGTTCTTCCTGTGTGTGTGGGAAACGCCACAAAGCTCTGCGGCATGCTCACGGAGAAAGAGAAGACCTACCAGGCCGTGCTTCTGCTGGGCATTGAGACGGATACCCAGGATACTTCCGGCAGGATTCTGCGCCAGAGAGAGGTATGGGTGAGCCGGGAAGCCGTGGAAGAGGCGGTGATGAGCTTTCAGGGAAGCTATGATCAGGTGCCGCCCATGTATTCTGCATTGAAGGTAAATGGAAAAAGACTCTATGAGCTGGCCAGAGAAGGCAGAGAAGTGGAGCGGAAGGCTAGACGGGTCCTGATTCGTAAGATAGGTATTTCCCGGATCGATCTCCCGGAGGTGTCCCTTACGGTGACCTGCTCCAGCGGCACATACATCCGGACACTCTGTCAGGATATCGGAGAGCGGCTGGGCTGCGGCGGCTGTATGAAAAGCCTCCTTCGGACCAGGGTAGACTGTTTTTCCATGGAAGACAGCCTGCGGCTTTCCCAGATAGAGGAACAGATGGCTGAAGGCAGAATGGGAGACATTCTGATTCCGGTGGATGAAATGTTCCGGCAGTATCCCAGGATCCGGATGCGGGCGGAGGGAGACCGGTTCGTGTACAATGGCAATTCTTTCGATCCGCAGCTGATCTGCAGGAGCGCAGGAGAGATTCCAGAAAGCGTGTCAGAGAGCGTTTCCGGGCAGAGAGAAGAGCTGCAGGTCCGGGTTTACGATTCAAAAGGCGTTTTTGTGGGTATTTACCGCTATGCACAAGGCTTGTTCCGGCCGGTAAAGATGTTTTTGACTTCGTGATCCGGCTGAAACGGCCGGGAAGGCGCCGGCAGTGGGATTTTGCTGAAAAAATAGGCGGTGCAGAACCGAAAAAGGAATCAATATGGAACTTATAAAAGATACAACAGAATTTCAGATTTCAGAGCCCACAGCCGTCACTCTGGGAAAATTTGACGGACTTCATCAGGGACACCGGCTTTTGGTAGACCGGGTGCTGGCGAAGAAGAAAGAGGGGCTGGCTTCTCTGATTTTCACTTTTGATTTTGGGTCCCGCCCGGCTTTGACGCTGCCAGAGGAGCGCAGAGAGATTCTTAGCCGGGAGCATCTGGATTATCTGGTGGAATGTCCGTTTGTTCCGTCATTTTCCCATATGGAGCCAGAGGATTTTGTGCGGGATGTCTTAAAAAAAGGCCTTCATGCAGAGTATCTGGCAGTGGGAACAGATTTCCGTTTTGGCTATCAGCGGAAAGGCGATTACCATTTATTGCAGAAGATGAGTGCAGCCTGCGGTTTTCAGGTGGAAGTTGTGGAGAAGGCCTGCTGGCAGGGGCGGGAGATCAGCAGTACCTATATTAAGGAAGCCCTGGAAGCAGGACGTATGGAGCTGGTAAATCAGCTTCTGGGCTATGCCTATTCGGTGACAGGAGAGGTTCTTCACGGCAGGCGGATCGGAAGAACTCTGGGAATGCCCACAACCAATGTGCTCCCCTCCGGGCAGAAGCTGCTTCCCCCCAACGGCGTTTACGCTACCCGTACGCTGATTGCAGGAGAGGTGTTTGAAGGAATCACCAACATTGGGTACAAGCCTACGGTAGGCGGGGAGATCCAAAAAGGTGTGGAGACCTATCTGTTTGACTGGGACAAGGATTTGTACGGGGAGATCATTCAGGTGCAGTTCTGCGGCTATGAACGGCCGGAGCGTAAGTTTGATTCTCTGAAGGCGCTGAAAGCACAGATAGAGGCGGACGCGGCCTGGGGGCGGGAGTTTTTCTCGTAGGAAAGCTGCGAAATAATAACAGAAGGAATGCTTTTTGTGATCTGCGTATGAAAGGGAAAATAGAGCAGAGACTTATGCCGAAGTATATACCATGAAAGGCATTGCTTAAGAAGAATCTACTTGCAGTATTTATGAATTTATATTAAAGTATAAATGAAGATTTTATAAAGTCACAGAGAGCTTGCAGGATTTTAACAGAAAATAGACTGAAAATCACACCAAATATATAAAATTGTCAAAATGCAAAGGAGAAAACCATGGATTATTCGATCATTCTGGGACTGCTGGGAGGTCTGGGTCTCTTTCTCTATGGAATGAAACTGATGAGCGACGGCCTGGAAAAAGCGGCAGGCGCAAAGCTGAGAGGAATTTTGGAATTCTTTACCAAAAACCGCTTTATCGGCATGCTGGTAGGTATCGTGTTCTGTGCAGTGATTCAGTCCTCAAGCGCCACCACCGTGATGGTGGTCAGCTTTGTAAATTCCGGTTTGATGACCCTGTATCAGGCGGCAGGCGTGATCATGGGTGCCAATATCGGTACCACGATTACCTCACAGCTGGTTGCCTTCAACCTCTCTGAGGTTGCTCCGGTGTTCCTGATGGCCGGAGTCATCATGGTAATGTTCTGCAAGAAGCCTATGGTAAAGAAGATTGGCGAGGTAGTTTTGGGCTTCGGCGTTCTGTTTATGGGTTTAAGCGGAATGTCCGGCAGCATGTCTTCTCTTCATGACTCTCCTTTGATTGTAGATGCCCTTGGTTCTCTGTCAAATCCCATTCTGGCTGTTTTGATGGGATTCATTGTGACGGCAGTTGTGCAGAGCTCTTCCGTAACGGTCAGTATCGTGCTCTTGATGGCCCAGCAGGGGCTTCTGGAGCTTGGCATCTGTTTCTATATTATTCTGGGCTGTAATATCGGCGCCTGTACCTCCGCCCTCCTGGCCGGTTTGAGCGGAAAGAAGGATGCAAAGCGGGCATCGCTGATTCATTTCCTTTTCAATGTGTTTGGAACCATTTTGATGGTGGCAGTCCTGACCTTTGCCTCCGGCTGGCTGGAAACGTTCTTTATGCAGATTTCCGGCGGCAATATCGGACGTGCAGTGGCAAATGCCCATACCATCTTTAAGATTTTCCAGGTGATTGTACTCTTCCCTGCGGCAGGCCTGATTGTGAAACTGACGTACCTTCTGGTGCCGGGCAGCGAGAGCGACGACGAGAAAGATTTCGAACTGGTTTATATCGGCGCCAAGAATGTATTTTCTCCGGCTACGGCTGTGGTGGAGGTAACAAAGGAGCTGGAGCGTATGGGACAGCTTGCCTATACCAACCTGAACCGTGCCATGAATGCTTTGATTACGCTGGATGAGGAGGATATTGAAGAGGTTTATCATGTGGAGGAAAATATCAATTTCCTCAATCACGCCATTACCGATTACCTGGTGAAAATCAATCAATCCACCCTGCCGGTGGATGATGCCAAGAGCATCGGCGGCCTCTTCCATGTGGTAAATGATATTGAGCGTATCGGCGATCATGCGGAGAACGTAGCGGATTCCGCCAAGCAGCGCATTGAGAAAAATGTGGGCTTCAGCAGGGAAGCTCAGCATGAGCTGGGTGAGATGATGGAGCTGGTGAATAAGATTCTTCAGTACTCCCTGGATACCTTTTCCCACAACAACCGGGAGCATGTGGAGGAGATCAGCCAGATTGAGAATCAGGTGGATGTTCTGGAGAAGCAGCTGCAGCAGTCCCATGTGGACCGTCTGACCAGGAATGAATGTACACCGGCGGCAGGTATGATTTTCTCGGATATCTGTTCCGGTCTGGAGCGTGTGGCAGACCATGCCACGAATATTGCCTTTGCGATTTTGGATGAATAACTTCCATATCCCTGGGGTGTGTCTGGAGATAAATTTAAAATTTTGGAATACAGGTCAAGGAAGAAGCTGTCATGGCTTCTTTCTTTTACGTATGTGTGCAGAACGAAATGCCCTTGTCAAGAGAGGGTAAGAAAGGAGCAGTCTTATGCTGTTGAAGCTTTTTTATTATTTGGTTGCAGCACCTCTGCTGTTTCTTCTCCGGGTGATATTCTGGCCCTTTAAGATGCTGTTTCGGCTGACCGGCTGGAGCCTTCGTAAAGCTGGAGACTGGCGCCGGTTCCGAAAGGCAGATTTTGATGAGATGGACGGCTGGGAATTTGAGGAATTTGTTGCAGAGCTTTTGGCGCGGGCCGGATTTATCCATGTGGAGGTAACGAAGGGAAGCGGGGATCAGGGGGTGGATATTCTGGCTCAGAAGGACGGTATATCTTATGGCATCCAGTGTAAGCACTATACCTCCAAGGTTCCCAATAAAGCAGTCCAGGAGGCTTATGCAGGGGCAGAGTTTTATGGATGTGAGGTGCCGGTGGTTGTGACGAACAGTTACTTTTTTCCCTCGGCTCTGGAGCTGGGAGATGAGATTGGCGTGGAGCTCTGGGATCGGGAAAGATTAAAGCAGCTGATCCGGCAGGCAGGCCGCAGAAGGTGAAAATTTCCCGCAGGACTGTCTGATGAAGGAAGGCAAACTGGAAAAAAAGGCTTGACAAATTTCGATAATTTCGATATTATGTAAAAGAAATTTAATAAATTTGTAACAAATCAAGAAGAACGTCACAGATGGAGGTTTCTATGTATACAAGAGGAAAAGCGGCAGGAATGGTATTGGGAGCAGCGCTGATAGCAGTGACTGGGATAAATGCACATGCTGCAGGTCTTGGAGACGGTTTGAATGAAGGAATTGCAACGAATTTTGATCAGACCACATATACAGAAGAGGAGACAAAAGCCACAGCTGAGGTGGTGTGGACAGGCACCCCCCTGGAGGGTTATGTAAATATTGGAATTGCTAACGTAGAGGACAATTTGAATATTCGTGCAGAAGCAGGCACGGAGGGAAAGCTGGTAGGAAAACTGCGCAAGGATTCCGCCTGTGAAATTCTGGAGATAGACGGCGAGTGGGCCCATATTACTTCCGGTGAAGTGGAAGGCTATGTGAAGGCGGAGTATCTGTATACAGGCGATGAGGCAGTGGAACGGGCATTCCAGCTGGGACAGGAAGTGGCGAAGGTAGATGCGGATGCCTTGTATGTGCGTATGGAGCCAAGCACGGAAGCAGATTTCTGGACCATGGTTCCCAAAGGCGAGGAACTGGCTGTGCTTGAGGATCAGGGTGAATGGCTCAAAGTGGATATCGATGGCGAGGAGGGATATGTAGCCGCAGAATTCGTTCATGTGACCAGTGAGCTGAGTACTGCTTTGACCATTACCGAAGCTTTGTACGGGGAAGGCGTCACAGATGTTCGGATTGCTATCTGCGAGTATGCGAAGCAGTTTATCGGAAACCGATATGTATGGGGCGGCACCAGCCTGACAAAGGGTGCGGATTGTTCCGGTTTTGTGCTTTCCGTATATCGGAACTTTGGAGTTTCCCTGCCACACTCTTCCAGAGCGCAGGCTAACTGTGGAACAAAGATCAGCGTCGGCGATGTGAAGCCGGGCGACCTGATTTTCTATGGAAACGGCCGCCGGATCAATCACGTGGCTATGTATATCGGAAATGGAAGGGTGGTTCATGCCAGCAATTCCCGGACCGGTATCATTACTTCAAATATGTATTACAGAAGCCCGGTGAGCGCGGCGCGGATTATTAATGATTAAAATTGTATAATCAATAAAGAAGAGAGCTGTATGCCAAAAAGCGTACGGCTCTCTTTCACGTCATATGAAATGGGACCGGCTCTTGACAGGGACATCAGAACTTTTATTTTGCTTTATTTACCCTTGACTGTCCCCTTAGGGGAAGGCTTATGATGAAATTACAGAGCGGATCTGCCTTAAGCGTTTGAGAGGGCTGAGCTGTTTTAAGATGTTTTAGGAGAGGAGACAGATATGTTGATTCAGGAAGTAAGCAGATATACCCATTTAACGAAAAAGGCCATCGCCTATTATATCCGGAAAGGACTGGTGTCGCCGGTTGTGCTGGAAAACGGATATCGGGATTTTACCCAGGAAGATATGGAAGTTTTGAAAAAAATCTATGTCTTGCGGGGGCTTGGCATAAATGTGGAAGAGATGAAAGGAATTCTGCAGGATTCGTCAAGGGAAGCACTTCAGAAGACCTGTGCGCGGCAGGAGCTTAAAAGCAGGCAGGATACCCGCAGGAATGAGCTGCTTCGGGATTTGGCCCTTGGAAAGCCCTATGCTGAGGTGGAGCTTGGGCTTCAGGCGCTGGAGCTTCAGAAAACCCTTGGCCAGCGGATGGTGGAGGCTTTTCCCGGATATTACGGGCGGTTTGTGTGTATGCATTTTTCACGGTTTTTAGAAATGCCTGTCTGCACAGAGGAACAGCAGGAGGCCTGCGAGGAAGTGATTGAGTTTCTGGATCAGATGCCGCCCTTTAAAGTGCCAAAAGAGGTGGAAGAGGAGATGGCAGAGGCTGTTTCAAAGATCCGCACGGATCAGATAGGGGATATGCTGGAAGATGTGAAACGGTCAATGGAGGAGCCGGAAGAATTCCTGGAAAAGAATCAGGAAATCATCCAGTGGTATCTGGCATACCGGCAGACGGAAGCGTATCAAAATTCCTCTGCCGGGAAGTGGATGGCCTGTATGAAGGAATTTCAGAGCGCCAGCGGTTATACGGATGTCTTTCTGCCCGCCATGAAGAAACTGAGCCCTTCCTACAGGGAATACTGTGAAAAGATGAAAAAAGCAGATGAGAAACTGCTGGAGCGGTATCCGGGGGCAGGAAAATTATAGATTGCTGATAGACACAGTCTCTGGGATATGCTATACTTTTCTTACCCTATAATGTTTGCTTACATAGAATGAGTATTTTGGAAGAAAGGAGGAATGCACATGACGGACGGTGAAAAATTCGATCTGATTCTGGAAGAGATGCGGGGAATGAAGAGCGATATGCAGGATATGAAAAGCGAAATGCAGAAGCTGGAGCAGAAAGTTACCGGAATTAAACTGCATCTTGAGAATGTGACTGACAGAAATATCTCGCTTGTTGCAGAAGGGCACATGGATCTGAACCGGAAGCTTGGCGAAGCATTGAAAGTCGAGTATCAAAAAGAGAACTGGGGAATCCGTCTCAACATACTGGAAGAAGAAGTGCGCATTATAAAAGAACAATTGCCGGTGACGGCATAGCGCTTAACATACAATCGATAAAGGTCGAAGAAGACAGCAAAAATCTCCTTACAAAGCAGATGTAGGGAGATTTTTTGTTTCTGCGGGCAACAGGCCCAGAGTGCGTATTGGCAGCGGGGATTTTGCTTTAGAGAAACTGTGCCTTTCCCGTTCTGCGCAGAAAGAACAGATACCCAAATCCAGCCGCATCTGCCAGAAACCAGCCGATGGGAACAGACCACCAGATTCCCACGACGCCAATGGATGGAACGGAGGACAGGATATAGGCCAGCAACACCCTGGAGCCAAGAGAGATGGCAGTGAGCACCACAGACATGCCGGGACGCTCCACAGCCCGGTAGCAGCCGTATAAGAGAAAAAGACATCCAATACCAACGTAAAAGGATCCTTCCACCCGCAGATACTGCACGCCGATGGATAGAATCAGTGTCTCTTCAGGCTTCACAAAGAGCAGCATCAGAGGACGGGCGAAGACAAAGACACAGAAGCTGATAACCAGGCAGAAGAGTACCGAACAAAAGACAGCACTCTTCATTCCGGCCCGGATGCGGTCCGGTTTTCTGGCGCCGAAGTTCTGGGCTGTGAAGGTAGAGAAGGCATTGCCGAAATCCTGCACGGGCATGTAAGCAAAAGAATCAATTTTCACAGCGGCAGCAAAGGCGGCCATAACGGCAGGGCCGAAGCTGTTCACCAGACCCTGCACCATGAGAATTCCCAGATTCATTACGGACTGCTGGACACAGGTCAGGGAAGAAAAGCGTGCGATCTCAGAAAAAACAGCCTTTTTCAGACGCATTTTGCGAAGCGGCAGGCGGAATTCCGGGAAAAACAGCAGAGTGTAGAGGGAAAGCCCAAGACCGGAAACATACTGGGCGATCACAGTAGCTGCCGCAGCCCCTTCCACTCCCCAGTGAAAGCGGATCACAAAAAGCAGATCCAGAACAATGTTTAAAAGAGCACAGACTCCAAGAAAAATCAGCGGTGTGACGGAGTTGCCCACTGCCCGCAGAAGAGAAGCAGAAAAATTATATAAAAAGGAAGCGGTGATGCCGTAAAAAATAATCCATAGGTAGGAACGCATCATGGAATAAATACGCTCCGGAACCTGCAGAAACGTAAGAATGGGATCCATAAAAAGAAAAACAGCACTGTTTAAAAACACAGACAGAAGAGCAATCATCACAAAGGAGTGAAGAATACTCTCTTTTAATCCTTCCTGATTCTGTTCCCCGTACCGGATGGAGAAGACGGCGCCGCTTCCCATGCACAGCCCCAGAAGAATGGAAGTCAGAAAAGTCATCAGAGTGTAGGAGGACCCAACGGCGGCAAGGGCATCCGGTCCTAAGAATCTTCCGACAATCAAGGTATCCGCCACATTATACAGCTGCTGCAGAAGATTGCCCAGAATCATGGGGACGGCAAACAGTAACATGGTTTTTGTGATAGGCCCGCGGGTTAAATCCGTTGTCATAGAATAGGATCTCCTTTGTAAATCGGTTAATAAGCTGCGGCCATTTTTCCCTGTATTACAGGAAGTGTAACATGGCCGGCAGAAATATGGTAATACGAAATTTACCGGGTGTCAAGTGAGGGCAGAAGGATGCCCGCAGACAATTTTTGCAGGAGAACAGCTGGTCCCGGCGGGTTACATTTTTCGACCGTATATACAAACAGGGAGAAATTTGTTATAATAAGATCATTCAGACATGAAGTCTGATTTATCTTTTTATATTGATTGTTGTAGTCTTTAAATTGTCGCGTCGAAATGTCAGGAAAAGGAAGGGAGATTATGTTCCAATTTAAAAGAAATTATCGGGAGACGGATCCCGAAAACGGAAGAGCTCAGAACGGGCCAAAGGCAGATTTAAAGAAAGTAAAGCGTGTTTTCATCGGTATTGTGCTGGCAATGCTGGCACTGGTTCTGGCCAATTCCTGCTGGTTTACCATTCAGGAAGAGCAGCAGGCGGTGGTCTGCACCTTTGGACAGCCAAAGGCAGTGACGGAACCGGGCCTGCATTTTAAGATTCCGCTGATTCAGACCGTGACCAAGGTAAACACCACCATTCAGGGCCTGTCGGTTGGCTATGATGAGGAGGAGAATTACACAGACGATGCCATGATGATCACCTCGGATTACAACTTCATCCGGGTAGATTTCTATGCCGAGTATCGGATTTCCGATCCGGTAAAGGCCCTTTATGCATCCGAGGATCCCGTTGCCATCCTGGATAACATTGCCCAGAATTGTATCCGTACGACCATTGGATCCTATGGAGTGGATGCGGTGCTGACCACGGGGAAGAATGAGATTCAGGCCAATATCAAAGAGATGATTCTGGATAAGCTGGAGAAATACGACATTGGCATTCAACTGGTAAATATTTCCATTCAGGACGCCCAGCCGCCCACCACAGAGGTAATTACCGCTTTCAAGGAAGTGGAGACAGCCAAGCAGGGCAAGGAGACAGCCCTCAACAATGCCAATAAATACCGCAATGAGCAGATCCCGGAGGCCAAGGCAGAGGCGGATCGGATCGTGCAGGATGCCCAGGCCCAGAAGGAGAGCCGTATCAACGAGGCGGAAGGACAGGCCGCGCGGTTTAACTCCATGTATGAGGAGTATATAAAATATCCTTCCATCACGAAGCAGAGAATGTTCTATGAGACCATGGAGGATGTGATGCCGGATATGAAGATTATTATTCAAGGAGGAGAGAGCGGCCAGATTCAGCAGCTTCTGCCTCTGGAGCCTTTTGGCGCCGGCAATGGAACAGAGGAGGGTGAGGATAATGAGTAAGCTGAAAAAAGCAGGAAAAGCCTGGAAATACATAATTATTTTTGTACTGCTCTTAGTGCTGGGGAACAGTGTGGTGATCTGCCGGGAGAATGAGTATAAGCTTATCCGGCAGTTTGGAAAGGTACAGCGGGTGGTTTCGGCTTCCGGCCTTGCCTTTAAGGTTCCCTTTATTCAGTCAGTGGATACAGTACCCAAGGAGATACTGATTTATGATCTGCCGGCTTCCGATGTGATTACTTCGGACAAGAAGTCCATGATTGTGGACAGCTATGTGCTGTGGCGGGTGGAGGATCCCCTGAAGTTTACCCAGACCCTGGCCAATTCTGTTTACAATGCGGAGAACCGCATCAATGCCATTGTGTACAATGCCACGAAAAATACAGTGTCCAATATGACCCAGGATGAGGTGATCAAGAGCCGTGACGGCAAGATGACCATTACAGCCGCAGACCAGGGGGAAGAGATTGAGTCCAACGATCTGGTTCTGGAGGAACAGACAGAAGTTGTGGAGATCAAGTCTTTGACGGAAGAGATCATGGACAGCATCGGGGACAATTACCAGCAGTACGGCATCAATATTCTGGCAGTAGAGGTAAAGAAACTGGATCTGCCGGATGACAACAAGCAGGCCGTTTACACCCGCATGATCTCGGAGCGGGAAAATATTGCAGCCCAGTATACGGCAGAGGGGGCGTCCCAGGCCCAGATGATTCAGAACACGACCGACAAGGAGGTCTCCATTATGCTCTCCGAAGCCAATGCCCAGGCAGAACAGCTGATTGCAGAGGGTGAGGCAGAGTATATGCGGATTCTCTCGGATGCCTATGCAGACGAGACACGGAGTGATTTCTATGCCTTTGTGCGGAGTCTGGACGCGGCCAAGGAGAGTTTGAAGGGAAGCAATGAAAAAACCCTGATTCTTCCGGCAGATTCGCCTATTGCACAGATTTTTGCAGGGCAGTAGACACAAATAGAACAGGAATACAAACCAAAAAGGGATGCTGAAAACCAGAACCGAAAGTTTTTCAGCATCCCTGTCCGATCAGAGGAAGAGTTCGTTAATTTTATAATCTTTACAGGCGTTTTTCAGCTTTAAGCTGCCTGCCGTCAGGAGGGCTTTGCTGACGCTGCGGGCGTTATTGGGACAGATAGAAATGCAGCGCATACAGGAGATGCAGGCTTTGGTATCTGTCTTGGAAGGAACATCTGCGGGGATAGCGCCCACGGGACATTCCCTGGCACAGAGGCCGCAGCCGCTGCAGGCCTTTCCCGCCTCAGGCTTCATGGGAACGCCGCCGTATTTTCGATAGGGCCGGTTCCCTGGAAGCTTTAAGGGGGCGGCAGAGCCGGCCTCTATTTTCGAGCGGATCTGTGCTCCGAAGAGGGCAAGCTCCTTTTCGTCCTGGGCATTGGGACGTCCTGCGGCGAACTGGCGCATAATGGAATGCTCGGCAATGGCGGCAACGCCGGCAATACAGGAAAATCCGGAAGCAGTCAGGACATCCTGCAGTTCCGCAAAGGTATCGTCATAAGCGCGGTTTCCATATACCACGGTAAGAACTGCCTGGGCACCGTTTCCGTTAAGATCTTTGAGACGGGATACGGCAGGAGCCGGAACCCGGCCGCCGTAGGAGGGGACGGATATGACACAGAGATCTTCCTTTTGAAAGGAACAGGAAGAAAAATCCTTGTACCGGTCACACAGATCAAGGAAAATATGCTCCGTGGAGAGGGACTGGACCAGTAAGTCTCCGGCTTTTTTCGTGCCGCCGGCAGGACTGAATACGATATGATAGACGTTCATAAGGCTGAATCCTTTCTTTTGTGCATAAAACAGTTTCTTTTTAAGAATGATTGTATCATGGCGGGCCAGGGGAGCGCAATCGTGATTTTATCCGGCTGCAACATGCGCGTATGAACGGCAGTCCGGACGATCCGGCGGCTGTATCAGCCGAAAAGAAACAGCAGCTTTTATACAATTTTTCAGATAGGAATAAATAAAAGCTGTTTTTTAAAAAAAGCGGCGCCGTGTGATGCTGGCAAATGATTGACAAGGACTGGAATTCTATTTATAATCTATAGAAGATTACGGCCCTGCGATTTCAATAAAACGGGCCCAGGAGGGAACAAATGAAACCATATGGAGTAAATGAGCTTCGAAAAATGTTTTTGGAGTTTTTTGAGAGTAAGGGCCATCTGGCCATGAAGAGCTTTCCGCTGATACCGCGCAATGATAAGAGCCTGCTGCTGATCAATTCCGGCATGGCTCCTTTAAAGCCTTATTTTACCGGGGCAGAGATACCGCCCAGAAGACGGGTGACCACCTGCCAGAAGTGTATCCGTACCGGCGATATCGAGAATGTGGGCAAGACAGCCCGCCACGGTACCTTTTTCGAGATGCTGGGAAATTTTTCCTTTGGAGATTATTTTAAGCGGGAGGCCATTACCTGGACCTGGGAATTCCTCACAGAGGTAGTGGGACTTGACAAGGACAGGCTCTATCCTTCTGTGTATCTTGAGGACGATGAGGCCTTTGCGATCTGGAATAAGGAGATAGGCATTCCGGCAGAGCGCATTTTCCGCTTTGGAAAGGAAGACAATTTCTGGGAGCACGGCGCAGGTCCCTGCGGACCCTGTTCCGAGGTTTATTATGACCGGGGAGAAAAGTACGGCTGCGGGAAGCCGGACTGTACCGTAGGCTGTGACTGCGATCGGTATATGGAGATCTGGAACGACGTATTTACCCAGTTTGACAATGACGGCAATAATCATTATACGGAACTGGAGCAGAAAAATATTGATACGGGTATGGGACTGGAGCGTCTTGCTTCTGTGGTGCAGGATGTGGATTCTATCTTTGATGTAGATACAGTCAGAGCTCTGCGGGACAAGGTCTGTGAGGCGGCCCGCGTGGCGTATAAGCAGGATGAGAACAAGGACGTGTCCATCCGCCTGATCACCGATCATATCCGTTCCGCTACGTTTATGATTTCTGACGGCATTATGCCCACAAATGAGGGCCGGGGGTATGTGCTCCGCCGCCTGATCCGCCGGGCAGCCCGTCACGGGCGTCTTCTGGGGATTGAAGGGAAATTCCTGTCCCGCTTAAGTGAGACAGTTATTGAGGGATCCAAGGACGGTTATCCGGAGCTTGAGGAGAAGAAAAGCTTTATTTTCAAGGTTTTAAGCCAGGAGGAAGATAAGTTTAATAAGACCATTGATCAGGGCTTAAGCATTCTGTCGGAGCTGGAGGCGCAGATGCAGAAGAACGGTGAGAAGGTGCTTTCCGGCGGGGATACCTTTAAGCTTTATGATACCTATGGTTTCCCGGTGGATCTGACGAAAGAGATACTGGAGGAAAAGGGATTCTCCATTGACGAGAAAGGCTTCAGGGCAGCCATGGAGGAGCAGAGGGTGAAAGCCCGCGAAGCCAGAGCTGTAACCAACTATATGGGTGCGGACGCTACGGTTTACGATGAGATTGATGCCGGCATTACCACAGAGTTTGCAGGTTACGACCGGCTGTCCCTTGAATCAAACATTACGGTTTTAACTACCGAAAGTGAGATTGTGGAGGCACTTACAGAAGGCACAAAGGGGACCATTTTTGTGGAACAGACGCCTTTTTATGCCACTATGGGCGGCCAGCAGGGAGATACGGGAATTATCCGTACGGCGGACGGCGAATTTGCGGTACATGATACCATCAAGCTGCTGGGCGGCAAGATAGGCCATGTGGGCCAGATGACAAAGGGCATGCTGAAGGTGTCAGACAGAGCCGTTCTGGAGGTATGTGTGAAAGGCCGGGCGGATACCTGTAAGAACCACAGCGCCACACATCTTTTGCAGAAGGCCTTGAAAACTGTTCTCGGCAGTCATGTGGAGCAGAAGGGATCTCTGGTGACGCCAGAACGTCTGCGTTTTGACTTTTCTCATTTTGAGGCGATGACAGCAGAAGAGCTGGAGCAGGTGGAGGCGCTGGTAAACCAGGAGATTCAGGCCTCTCTTCCGGTAGTGACAGAGGTTATGAATCTGGAGGAAGCCAAGAAGACGGGCGCTATGGCTCTGTTTGGCGAGAAATATGAGGAAGATGTGCGTGTGGTTTCTATGGGGGATTTCTCCAAGGAGCTGTGCGGCGGCACCCACGTGTCCAATACCAGTGTAATTACGGTCTTTAAGATTGTATCCGAGGCAGGCATTGCGGCAGGGGTACGCCGGATCGAGGCGCTGACAGGCGGCGGTGTTCTTGCTTACTACCGGGATTTGGAGCAGAAGCTTTCGGAGGCTGCCAGGGCTGCCAAGGCTCTGCCTGCGAATCTGACGGAGAAGATCGAGCATCTGCAGGCAGAGCTTAAGGAACTGCGCAGTGAAAATGATGCTTTAAAGAGCCAGCTTGCCAAGGATGCTCTGGGAGATGTAATGGATCAGGTGAAGGAGATCGGGGGCGTGAAGCTTCTGGCCGCCAAGCTTGAAAATGTGGATATGAACGGTCTTCGGGAGCTGGGCGATCAGCTGAAGGAAAAGCTGGGCGAGGGAATCGTGGTTCTGGCTTCTGCTATGGACGGCAGAGTGAGTCTGATGGCCACAGCCACAGAGGGAGCTCAGAAGGCGGGCGCTCATGCAGGCAATCTCATCAAAGCCATCGCAGGCCTGGTTGGCGGCGGCGGCGGCGGACGTCCGGGCATGGCCCAGGCCGGCGGCAAGAATCCGGCCGGCATAGATGATGCCATTGCAAAGGCCGCAGAAGTGGCAGCAGAACAGGTGAAATAAGGGAACAGGCAGAGAGGCGGAGAAAGATGAAGCACAGCAGCACAATCACACAAAAAGAGCTGGCGGGGATGATGGATCACACATTTTTGAAGGCTTATGCAGTCCCTGCGGATTTTGAAAAGCTTTGCAGGGAGGCCAGGGAGTATGGGTTTGCTATGACAGCCGTCAACTCTTCGCCTGTAAGCCTGTGCAAGAAGCTCCTGGAGGGCTCCGGGGTGCATGTGGGAGCGGCAGTTTCTTTTCCCCTGGGACAGACAGCCGTTGAGACAAAGGCCTTTGAGACAGAGCAGGCCATCCGGGAGGGAGCAGATGAGATTGATTACGTCCTGAATATCGGGGAACTGAAGATGGGACATGACGCGTATATCCGCAGAGAGATGGAAACCCTGACCGGAATCTGCAGGAAGCACGGGACATTGATAAAGGTGATATTTGAAAACTGTTATCTTACAAAGGAAGAGATTGTCCGTGCGGCGCGGATTGCCAGAGAGGTCCGTCCGGATTTTATCAAGACCAGCACCGGTTTTGGCACCGGCGGAGCCCTTGTAGAAGATGTGAAATTGATGAAAGACACAGCGGGAGATCTGGTGAAAGTAAAAGCAGCCGGAGGAATCCAAAGCTGGGATATCTGCAGGCAGATGATCGACGCCGGAGCAGAGCGGATCGGAACCAGCAGAGCAGTACAGATTATGGAGGAGTTTCTGAAGGAAAAAGAACAGGCCTGCTCTTAGCATTCGCGGACAGGGGGCAGCAGGGTGAGAAATACTGCCTTTGAGAAAAGGATATAAAACAGCGGAAGTTACAAATATTTCCGCAAAAAGAAGAAAAAGTGTTGACAGAATCTTCACAAACATCTATAATCGTAGTTGTGCAAAGAGAAGAACCCAGACAGTTGTGTCTAATGCACAATATGCAACTGGAGGGAGGTTAGGTGTGATACTATGTCGAATGTCATCGTAAAAGAGAATGAGACTTTAGATAGCGCTTTACGCCGTTTTAAAAGAAACTGTGCCAAAGCAGGCATTCAGCAGGAAATTCGTAAGAGAGAGCAT
>CATJHO010000148.1 GCA_949740535.1 uncultured Lachnospiraceae bacterium | reverse complement strand
CTGCGATTGTATGACCAACCATCTGCGGGAAGATGGTGGAACGACGGGACCAGGTCTTGATCACGGTCTTCTCACCTGTTTCGTTCATCGCATTTACTTTTTTCAGTAAGCTTTCATCTGCAAATGGTCCTTTTTTTAATGAGCGAGCCATGGGTTATCCTCCTTACTTGAATGTTTTACCGTCTCTTCTTCTTACAATTAACTTATTAGACTGCTTGTTCTTCTTTCTTGTCTTCAAACCAAGAGCGGGCTTACCCCACGGTGTGCTGGGACCCGGACGGCCGATACCGGTCTTTCCTTCACCGCCTCCATGCGGATGGTCATTGGGATTCATAACAGATCCACGGACAGTCGGACGGATACCCATATGACGCTTGCGGCCTGCCTTACCGATATTAATCAGGTTGTGCTCCGCATTTCCTACAACTCCAATGGTTGCTCTGCAGTTTAAGGGAACCATTCTCATCTCGCCGGAGGGAAGACGTAAGGTTGCGTACTTTCCTTCCTTTGCCATCAGCTGCGCACTGTTTCCTGCAGAGCGAACCATCTGTCCGCCTTTGCCGGGATGCAGCTCAATGTTATGAATCTGGGTACCAACGGGAATCTCAGATAAGGGAAGGCAGTTTCCAACTCTCACCTCTGCTTCCGGTCCGTTCATAACCTTCATGCCATCCTTCAGACCCTGAGGTGCAAGGATATAAGCCTTCTCGCCGTCTGCATAGCAGATAAGCGCGATATTGGCCGTACGGTTAGCGTCGTACTCGATTCCGATAACCGTTGCCGGAATTCCGTCTTTTCTTCTCTTAAAATCAATAATTCTGTATTTTCTTCTGGAACCGCCTCCGCGGTGTCTTACGGTAATCTTTCCCTGATTATTACGACCAGCGTTCTTGTTCAAAGATACAAGCAGCGCTTTCTCCGGCTCCTTCTTGGTGATCTCCGCAAAGTCGGAACCTGTCATATGTCTTCTGGAAGGTGTATATGGGTTATAGGTTTTAATTCCCATTACAATTCACTCCTTTCGTTTCTGCGTTTATTGTCATGCGTCTCTGCATATAGGATTTACATTATCAGCGCGGATGTTCGTTCAACTAAGCTCAAGGCTGCGCCTTCGGCTTGCTTTCGCCAAGGTTCGCGAACGGGGTCCGACTAAGGCTCAACTATCGCCTTCGGCTCTGTTTCGCCAAGTCTTATAACCCCTCAAAAATCTCAATATCTGCGCTCTCAGCGGTCAGCTGGACAATCGCCTTCTTGGTCTTGGCTGTTCTGCCCACTACTGTGCCGCGTCTTCTCTTCTTGCCGTCCAGATTCATGGTGTTTACACTCTTTACCTTGGTTCCTGCAAACATCTTCTCAACAGCTTCCTTCACCTGTGACTTGGTGGCGTCCGTGTGAACCAAAAATGTATACTTTTTCTCGCCCATAGCAGCCATACTCTTCTCGGTGATGACCGGCTTCAGGATCACGTCATAATACTTCAGATCTGCCATTATGCATACACCTCCTCGATTGTTGCTACTGCGTCCTTGGTTACAATCAGTGTGTTGTACTTCAGGATATCATATACGTTGATGGTATTGGTCAGAGCTGTCTTCACATCCGGAAGATTTCTTGCAGACAATACCACGTTCTTGTCGTTATCGTTCAGGACCACCAGCGCTTTGGAAGCCTTCAGGTTATCCAGAACATTCTTGAAGTTCTTTGTCTTGATTTCATCAAACTTCAGCTCATCTACTACAATCAGTTTCTTCTCCTGAACTCTGGAGGTCAGAGCGGACTTGAGAGCCAGTCTCCTCTCCTTCTTGTTCAGACGAATGGTGTAATCTCTCGGCGTGGGTGCAAATACTACTCCGCCGCCCGTCCACTGGGGCGCTCTCGTTGAACCCTGTCTTGCATGACCGGTTCCCTTCTGTCTCCAGGGCTTTCTTCCACCGCCGGATACTTCGGAACGGGTCTTTGCTTTTTGCGTGCCCTGACGCTTATTTGCAAGCTGTGCCACAACAGCCATGTGTACCAGGTGCTCGTTTACTTCTACACCAAATACAGCATCGTTTAAGTCCATTGTGCCAACTTCCTTACCTTCCATATTGTAAACAGATACTGTTGCCATCTGTAAGTCCTCCTTTCCGCTAAAGATT
>CATJHO010000147.1 GCA_949740535.1 uncultured Lachnospiraceae bacterium | reverse complement strand
CCCCTCAATGGGAGATTTTTCATCATAAGTATAGCAGTCCCTGCTATAGCCGGACGGATATATTACTTCATAGTTTGCTGCACCTGCTGTTGGATCACAGCCAGTCAGCATTAGAACAAATATTACTGCACAGCATAACAAAAAAACACGGCGCACGATTTTTCCTTTCATATCTATCCCAATCTCCTTTTCATGCCGCCTGTCACGCGCCAAGCTGTTACATACAGCAGGACGTAAACTCCTGCCAGCACAAGGGCAGTGATGTCCTTCTGCCAAAAAGAAAAGTCCTCTACGCAATTCCGCAAATCCTCAATTCTCGTAAATTCTCCATTCTCCCGATTGCGGACCAGTCCTGAAGGCCATAATAATAAGGTTCCGTGGGAGTATCCTTTTAGAACACTTTTTGAGGACAAAATAGCATATCACAACATGAAGTAAAGCTTATTATAGCAAAAAACCATTTAAAAGTATATAGAGAAAGGAACAAATATTCGATTCTTTCATTTGTTCCTTTCTCTACCCTCTCTTGACAAGAGCATACACGGTCGAGAAAGAGTAAATTTTGTGTTCTGCGGCGTTGCTTTCAATCGGCGTACGTCCAGTACGCCTCATTCAAGCGCCTTGCAGAACGCAAAATTTATCTCTTTTCGACTCTTGGACCTCAATCATGCTATTTTGCCGATTGAGGATAACACCGCAAATTGGCAAAATAGCATGACTGAGGCGTGTATGTCCTTGTCAAGAGAGGGTATTGTATTCAGTTAAATTTAAAACACTCTTTTAGAAAAAATCTCCTGATCTGCACAATATAAAACCTTATTACATAATTTTCGTGCTGATCTGATATCACTTCTTAAAATTATTCTAATCGCCCTTTTTATACCCTGATGCATACGGCAAAATGTGCTCCGCAAGTTTATCAAATGACAAATGGTTTACACGTTCCAAAAATTCAACCTCATCCTTTTCTATGTGCGGATTCATCCCTCCGCACACAGCAGCGCTTATTGCTCCGATTGTATCTGTGTCACCGCCCATATTGGCGCTTATAATTGCTGCTTCCTTGGGAGCTCCCTTTGCCAGCTCGATAACTGCGAAAACTGCAGGTATCGTCTCTATTGTTTCTGCTCCTGTTCCAATTTCCTCATATAACTTTTTAATCGCTGCTTCTTTAGAAGATCCTCTTACAATCTCTTTTGCTTTGTTCATTCTCCACAATAACGATGCAGACGGATAGTCAAACCCTTTTCCTTCACTTTTTTGAACTACCTGCATTGCCGTTTTCCAAAGTATATCTATTTCTGTCCCGCCATCCAACACATAACTGACAGCCGCTGCCACCGCACATGCTCCTGATACCGCAATATGCGTATTATGTGTAGGAAGGCAGATTTGATATACATTGTCAATCAGCTCCTCCATATTTTTATAATCAGATATAATTCCGATTGGTGCAATTTTCATAGATGCTCCATTTGTTGTCCCTTCTTTACCGGCTTCCTGTATAGGAACTCCCTGTGCAATTTTGTTTAAAGCCCTGAGAGTGGACGGACCTGAGACATATTCTGATATTCCAGAATTCTTATCCCATTCCATCAGTTTTTCTACATAGTATGCAGCATCCAATGTTCCATTAAGTTCAACAATCGAATTCAAAATCATAATCGTATTAATTGTATCGTCCGTAATCGAACCTGCCTGCATCTTTCTACCGCCAGCATCGGTCAGATCGCTCTCAACATATGTTTTTAATCCTTCTGGATATCGGTTTTTAATCTGTTTCTGCGACCAGCATTCTGTCGGCATTCCCATAGCATCTCCCATAGCACAGCCAGTTAAAACCCCTTTAATTCTTTCTTTTAAAATTTGATTATGTCTCATCTTTTTATCCTCTTTATGATATATCTTGCGCCTCTTGATAGGGAATTACGGTTAAAAGCAATTCCCCTGGCACAATTTCCTCTGCATCTGACTCAAGAATATCCAGATAATCTGCACTGTTCGAAACAACAATACTTGTTTCCATGTTGTATCCCTTCAATCTCAACAGCTCCAAATCAAATTTCAAAAGAAGCTCTCCCTTTGCTGCTTTATCTCCCTGACTTTTCAGGGCTGTAAACCCCTCTCCATTTAATTCTATTGTATCAATTCCAATATGAATCAGTATTTCTATTCCATCTTCTGAAGTAATCCCAATCGCATGTTTTGTTGGAAAAACTACACTCAGCGTTCCGTCAACAGGTGCATACACGTACCCTTCTTCTGGTTCAATTATAACACCCTGGCCAAGCCGGCCCTCCGCAAAAGAAATATTTGCAGATTTTTCCAGAGGCTTCATAATTCCTTTTAACGGAGAATAGATACTCTTATTTCTGATACAGTTTTTCCCTTGTTTTTTCTTTTTTTTCTTTTCTTCCAATTCTGCAATTTCTTCCAGATCCGCCGGATCTTCACTGTAAGTAAAGTATGTCAGGCAAAAACTAATCAGCACCGTAACCGCTATTGCAATAACTGCTATTAAAACGGGTTTTAAACTCCCATCAGCTGGATTAATAAATCCGACAAAAGCGAAAATGCCCCATGTATACGCATATATATCGCAGGAAAATGCTGTCAAAATCAGGGAGCCCGCAACACCGCCAGCCATACAGTAAATAAATCTTTTTACAACTGGAAGGGTAAATCCATAAATAGACGGCTCAATGATACAAAATGCATCCGAAATCAAGGCGGGTACTGCCATACTTTTCCGCTTTTTTGATTTTGTTTTTAATAATACTGCAGACACTACTGCCATCTGTGCAAAAGAGGCTGTAATCATCATGGACTGCAGATAATCGTGGCCATAGGCCGCAAGATTTTGAAGATTTAATGTAAGTACCGGCCAGTGTAATCCCAGGATAACAGAAGGCTGATATGTTATAGATACAATGAATGATGTCAGCATAGGTGAAATGTTATACAGCCTGGTTACGGAATTTGAGATTGCCTCACATAACACATTGATTACCGGTCCAACCAATAACATTGTAACAGGAACGGAAATAATTAAGTTGATAAACGGAACCATGTCATGCTGCAATAAAGGATGCATCATGCTTTTTAATTTATGTTCCACCTTCGATGCGAAATAAGCCGCAAAAATTACCGGAATAACAGAATATGTATATCCTTGTACCGGGAACATAACCGGAATTCCAAGAAACGTTTTATATACACTGGACTCAAATATCGTACCACTGAATAATGTAAAAATCGGCTCGCCTGTTGTCAATGCCTGCAGAAGTTCCGGCATAACCATAGTTGCTCCAAGAAGCATGCCCACAAAAGGATCCATTTTAAATGCTTTTGCACTTGTATATCCTAAAATAATTGGGAAGAAATAAAAAATAGATTGTCCCAAGGCATTTAGAATATAGTATGTGCCATCCTCTGTGCCCGCTATTCCCGTCACATTCAAAATTGCCAAAACACCCTGAACAAGCCCGCAGGCTGTCATAATCCCCATTGTAGGAGTAACCACCGTGGTAATTGTGTTTACCAGTCGATAGATAAGTTTCTTCCGCTCTGTCCCGTCTGTTGCATCTTCTTCCTGATTTGACAGATTCAATTTCCCCATTAATTCTTCATATATATCTCTCACGTGGGTTCCAATAACAACCTGATACCGTCCTCCTGATTTCTGTGCTGTAACAATCTCAACATTTTTAATCAATTCCTGTTCATTCACTTTTTCAATGTCCGCCAGGGAAAACCTTAACCTTGTCATACAATGGGTCACACCGGAAATATTTTCCTTTCCACCGACATTTTTAATTATGAATTCACATAATTCATGATACCTGCCCATCTTTTTCCTCCTTAATTAATATTTATTTTTATATAGGCCTATATAATTATCTATCCCAAAATAAAAAACACTCAAATTAAAGACTTTCAATCCAGCCTTTTAATCCGAGTGTTGCCTGCTTACCAGTTACAATCCCAGCTTTTATTTTATTGCTCTCTGCAGGTGGAGCGTTAAATATATAATTTCTTCCAAAGAAATTGCTGTATCATATTTATTTTCCAAAAATTTACATAATCTTTCAGAACAGGAAAACGCGTCTTTATACTTATTTACAACCTGATGATATAAAATATCCTCTTCCTGGCCCGTATATAAGTCATGAGTTAAAATTCTTTTAATTAAAAATTTTAAATGGGTTAAAAAACGTCCATAAGAAATACTTTCCCGATTCAGCCGAATATTAAACTCGACTTCAACCATATCAAGCATTTCCTGCAGCACTTGCATCATCTGCAATGCCTGATTCCTTCCTTCACTCTCCAACTGCGAGTTTACAAAATGAAGTGCTATAAAACCGGCTTCATCTTCATTAAGCTCCACGCCTTCATAGTATTGAATAATCTTTAAAGAATTCTGTGCTGCCTTATATTCTTCAGAATAAAACTTTTTTATTTCCCAAAGCATGGCATTTCCAAGATTGACACCTTCTTTATAGCGGTTTAATGCATAATTAAGGTGGTCTGCCAAAGCAATATACACAATGTCATCAAACTTGGTGTTTAAATCTTTTTGCGCCTGTTCTACTATCTTAATTGTTAATTCTAAACGGTTTACAGGCACTTCTTCCATAAGCCGGAAAAACATATCCATAGTTTCATTCGATTTTAAAACAAAAATTTTATCTATATCCGCCTCATCAATCAGAGATCCCGGCTTTTTTTGAAATGCAATCCCTTTTCCCAAAATTACACATTCCAAATGTGTGTCATCTTCTGCAAGCACTGCATTATTATTAAACACTTTTTTAAGTATCATCATTCTTCCTTAAAATAAAAAACCTAAAATAAGAGAACACACTATTCTCTTACTTTAGGTTTTGCCTGCTTACCAGTTACAATCCTGCTATTAGATATAGTATATCTTGAATAAAGTTCCCTGTCAAGAAAATTTCGAAACATCCAAAAACTGGATTATATGTCGGATTTTCTCTTTTATTACTTATTCTCCCATATTAAGGAACCAAAAACTGACTGCCGGCATAAAATCACTTTATCTATCTGTCAAATGCCATTTTTCCACTTCATTTGTTCCATTCTCTGTGGTATACTATCAATCGGAGCGTTTTGCTAAAAATATTTTACAAAAAGGAGAGATTCAAACGTGACTGGAAAAAGAACGATTCCCCACAACCGGGAGTTCCGACGGAGCCTCAATGGGAGAATATTAAGAAATACCACTCTTAATATTCTGATATTGGTGATTATCTGCTGCGTAATAATGGCGTTCTCAATGCAGTCGCTGGCAAACAACATTCTGTTAGACAGCCTGCAGCCCATGGCCCGCCAGTCGGCCAAAACCGTGGAAGCCAATATTCACATGCTTGCGGATCGCATGATGACCATTGCCGGAGATCCCCGTATGACGACAGGCGTAGAAGGCAGTACAGCCGGAACAGATACGGCTGCTCTAAACGAAAGCCGTGAAAGCCTTCTTACAGAGGCTGCCGAAATTTATGAGCTGCATACTATCGCCCTGTATGATCTGAACGGCCAGCTGCTTCTGGGAATTGACGGCGCGCCCAAAAATTTGGACAGCAGCTTCTTTGGTCTTCTTCAGGAGACAGATAATCTGACCACTTATTCCTCTACCATTTTTGAGGATAAGCTTGGCATTACTATGGGGATGCCCGTAAAAGAAAATGGCGAAACTATACTCTATTTAGCAGGCGTGTACAAATACGATGCCTTAAATGATGTTATCGACAGTATCAATATTGGAAAGCACGGAACAGCCTATATGGTGAACCGGGAAGGCGTTGTCACCGGACACCCGGATCAGTCTCAGGTCATGGCCGGAAGTACGCTGGCTCAAATCTGCGGCGGAAATGATAAGACTTTAAGCCGTGTAACTACCGGCGAGACCGGCGCCACAGAGTTCTCGGCAGACGGCGAAACCATGCTGGCCGCCTTTTCTCCCATCCGAGGAACTCAATGGTCTCTGGTCATTCAGATTCCAAAAGCTGATTATAATTCTTTCATTAATGCGGCTATGTTTATGGCAATTTTGACAACCATGGCTGTCCTGATTGTATCTATTCTACTGGTTCTGCGTCTGGCTGCCTCCATATCTCATCCGGTAAAAAATGTTACAAGCCGGATGGTAACTCTTTCAGATGGAGATCTGCATACAGAAGTAGCTGCTGTTCACTCTGGTGATGAGCTGGAAATATTGACACAGACTTTAAGTGCCACAGTGGAAAGTATTAACCGCTACATATCTGACATTCAGCAGGTATTGACCCAGGTTGCAGCCGGGAACCTCCGTGTTGAGTCCCAGGTGGAATATCAGGGAGATTTTACCCTTATTCGTACAAGTTTAAGTACAATTATCCAGTCAATGAATGAAACCCTTACCGGTTTTCGCTCTGCAGCTATCCGTCTTACAGAAATGTCGGAAGAGTTGAACAATCAGTCTGCTGTTTTATACCAGGCTTCCATTGATCAAAACCAGACCACAGAGTCCCTGGTTCAGGAAGTTGCTCGTGTAAAAGAGCGGCTCTCAAATGTTACCGAAAGCAGCAGCCGGACCCGGAAGAAAACAGAAGAAATTACCCGATGTGTTCAGGAGGCCAACACGCAGATGTCGTCTCTCACCCATGCCATGGATGATATCAGCGCCAACGCCCAGGAGATCACGAAAATTGCCAAAGCTATTGAGGATATTTCTTTCCAAACCAGTATTCTGGCTATCAACGCCTCCGTGGAAGCTGCCAGAGCCGGAACTGCCGGGAAAGGTTTCGCCGTTGTCGCCAACGAGGTTAAGGAGCTGGCCTCCAAAAGTGCCGAGGCTGCCCAGAGTGCTACCGAAATGGTAAGCAAAACCCGCTCCATTATTCAAACTGGTGTGAAACTGACTGCTGACACAGCCGGATCTCTTCAGGCTATTTCTTCTGTCTCAGATGAAATTTCTTCTATTTCGGATCAGCTTGTTACAGCCGTGCATGGCCAGGAAAGCGCTCTGGTTATTATGGACGAACGTATCGAGGCTATCTCTGCTATTGCCAATCAGAATCTGCAGAATGCCGGCGGAACAGAGCAGTCCAGCGGTCTGCTTGCAAAAGAGGCAGAGGCTCTTGAGGCTCAAGTGAAAAAATTTGTTTTAAAGGAGGAAGGCAGCCGATGAAACGGGTCTTGTGTTTAATTGTGTTTCTCTTACTGTTTATAATGCCAATGACCGCCTGTCAAAAGACAACTGAGCTTCAGGATGGCTACTATACCGCCCAGGCTGCGGAATTTAATCATGGCTGGAAAGAATACATTACAATTATGGTAAAGGGCGGAAGTATTGTCTCCGTGGAATACAATGCCGAAAATCCAAGCGGCTTTATCAAGAGCTGGGATAACGCTTATATGCAGACAATGCTTCACACAAACGGGACTTATCCCAATGAATACACTCGTTTTTATGCCAATCAGCTTTTAGAGCATGGGCATGCGGACAGCATTGATGCCCTGTCAGGGGCTTCCTCTTCTCACCTTTCCTTTCAAAAACTGGCTCAGGCGGTGTTAGAGCAGGCACGAAAAGGAGACTCCAATATTGTGATTGTTGATACAGCTTCTTAGCATACAGCCAAATTTAAAAAGAATACAGGCAGGCTTAGGAATTCCTTAAGCACTGCCTGTATTTTTCATTTAACTGTCTTTAACTCTCATTACCCTCTCTAATTCTTCAGTGCAATTGCCTCTACCTCACAGAGCACGCCTTTGGGCAGTTCCTTCACTGCCACACAGCTTCTTGCCGGACGGGATACAAAAAATTCCTCATATACCTGATTAAATGCCCCAAAATCCGCCATATCCGCCAGAAAACAAGTGGTCTTTATTACCTGCTCATAACCGATTCCAGCGGCCTTCAGAATTGCTCCCACATTTTCACAGCTCTGACGGGCCTGCGCTTCAATTCCTTCCGGAATCTCTCCGGTCTCCGGATTCACTGGAATCTGTCCTGACGAAAAAACAAACCCATTTGCTTCCATCCCCTGAGAATAGGGACCAATGGCCGCGGGTGCCTTTGTTGTTGTTATCGCTTTCATTTGCTTTCCTCCTCTTTGATATGATAACGTTTCCGTGCAAAGCCGCTTTATCCGGCAATCTCGCCTTCCGGCGCCGTCCCCTCCGGCGGCGGCGCTTCTCCCTCCGGCTGGCCTGTATCCTGTCCGGGCATTGACCCGTCTTCCGGATTCGGCTGTGCAATTCCGCCAATCACATTACCCGGATGCAGCGGACAGGAATGTGCCACCAAAGGAGATCCGGACACATCGTTGTCCTCCGGCACCAAGGTCAGTACCCGGTATTCACGGACCGGGCACATATCCGTTCCCAGAGAACCGCTCTCCACACAGGCTTCTCCTGCCACATGCACATTGCAGTATTCCGTGGGTTCCGAACCGGCCGCAAAATATTCTGACTTTATCAGTCCGTCGCAAAGGCCCGGAATCGGAAGCTTGCCGGAAGCCGCGCACACAGTAGCGCTTGTTACAGACCCAGGTTTTGGAAAATCTTTATTTTCCAGATTCTCATGAATCCGGGACATCACATTCTTCCAAATCAGTTTATGATAAGTGGTCTCACCCTTGCCAAGCTTATGATTATTATCAAAACCGCCCCAGATGCCTGCTGTGTAATACGGTGTATATCCCACAAACCAGATATCATTATTCTTGGAGGTCGTTCCTGTTTTTCCTGCAATGGTCATACCGTTAAAACGCACCGCTGTACCAGTACCCTGGTTCACTACATCTTTCATGGCGCTGGTCAGCAGCCATGCAGTGCTGTCCTTTAGAACCGTTCTGGTATAAGATTTAGTATTGTCAATCAATACGTTCCCGTCGTGATCCAGAATCCGGGTATAAAATACCGGTTTTGTATACACGCCGCCATTGGCTATGGTTGCATAAGCTGCCGTCAGCTCCAGATTTGTCACGCCTCTGGTCAGGCCGCCCAGTGCCATGGACTGGGTATAGTCATTATTTCCGCCTGCATCCGTCTCTTTCTGGAGAGTCGAAATTCCCATATTTTCCAAGTACGTCACGCCAAGACTGGGCGTAATGTCTGTCAGCGTCTTTACAGCCACAATATTCATGGACTGCTCAATACCTCTGCGCAGAGACGTCCAGCCCTGATAAGCCTCTCCATTCCAGTTCCGGACAGGACGGCCTCCCTGATAATTATAAGGCGCATCAAACTGGGTAGACGCAAGACTCATGCCTGCAGAATCCAGAGCCGGCGCATACGTAGACACCACCTTAAAGGTAGACCCCGGCTGCCGCACCGTGTCTACTGCCCGGTTCAGCGTCAGATTGGCCGTCTTTTCTCCCCGGCCTCCCACAATGCCTTTCACATAGCCCGTAGCCTGATCCATTACGACCATGGATACCTGAGGCTGTATGGTCATTTCCACACGCTCATATACCGTGTCGCCCTCTTCTACCAGAGCCGCCTTATAAGCATCAATATGGGCCTGTGCATCTTCTTCTGTATCAAACAGCAGTTCAAACTTGGAGGATTCATTTTTCTTAAAATATTCCTCCATCATTTCCTTGCTGTAGTTGGTCTGTTCTCCGTCCGGTTTCACTACTGTCAGCGCATAGTCCAGCCCGATACGGACATTGGCCGGATAATTCTCCTCATTCCCCATTTCCTCGTCCATAATCGCCTGAATCTGCGGATCCTGTGCCGTCTCAATGGTCAGACCGCCCATGTAAACCAGATTATACGCCTGCTGAGAGGTGTATCCCTTCACTTCCTGCAGATCATTGATAACCTGCTCTATAGCGGCATCCACATAATAGGAGTAAACCGCCGCAGTCCCCTTCTCCTGATTGGTCGTCTGAATACGGGCATATACATCATCCGCCAGAGCCTCGTCATACTCACTCTGAGAAATATATCCCTGATCCCGCATATGCTGCAGCACCAGATCCCGCCGCTCCTCATTTTTCTCCTGGTTACTGATAGGATTGTATCCTGTGGGGCTCTTGGTGGTTCCCGCAATCACGGCCGCCTCAGAAATGGTCAGATCTTTTACATCCTTATTAAAATAACGGTTGGCTGCCGCCTGAATGCCCAAAGCATTCTGACCCAGATTAATGGTATTCAAATATGCCTCCAGAATCTCTTCTTTGGTCATATTCTTTTCCAGCTCCACTGCCAGATACTGTTCCTGGAGTTTCCGCTCTACCTTTTCTGCGGTCGTGCTCTCACTCATAAAGTCAAATACACTGTTCTTCAAAAGCTGCTGGGTAATGGTACTGGCACCCTCTGTCCTCTTAAATCCGCTGGCAATCCCCCGGACTCCCGCCCGGACAATTCCCTTCAGATCGATTCCATTATGCTGGTAAAACCGCTCGTCCTCAATGGCTACAAAAGCATCCTGCACATGTTGGGGAACATTTTCAATGTCTACCCATATACGATTGGAGCCTGCCGCAACCAGTTCTGCCACCTGATTTCCCTGGGCATCCAGCATCACCGACTTATAGCCAAGAGGAATTACGCTGGTGCTGTCAATTCTGGGCGCATTATCAATAACACCCTTTACCACGCCCACACCTGCGCACAAGCCTGCAACACCTGCCGCAAGTATACAGATGAGAAATGCTTTTATAAATATAACACTTGCTTTCCTGCCAGCTTTTACAGTTTTGGAGTTCATGGACTTCTGCTTTTTTGAAGTCCCTTTTTTTCCATAATTCATACCAGGGCCTCCTCTACATCCACCCATTATATCAAAAAATTCCAATTAATTAAAGGGAAAAATAAAATTTCACATTTTCTTGCGTTTTTTATAAGCTTTCTTTATAATATTTTTAATTCCCGTGACAGCTTTCGACATGCTTTGCACCACTTGTCCGGTATAATCTGTTCAAACCGAATCCGGAAAGGAGCCTATCATGCAAAAAGAATTTTTAATCGAAACCCGTGCTGTCGCAGATGAAAAGGGAACTTTGTTAAATCTGAAATACTACCTAATCGAGGAAGAACAGCCCCCGTCAGCGCCTCCCCTCTACCGTATCTGTATCAAGAAATCCCTTGCAGGAAAACCTGGGGTGGAAGAAACCGAGAGCACACCGCCTGTTTCCCATTCAGAAACCTTTGCAAGGCAGATGCTGCGCCGTCTGATTACCAACGCCGTTACACCTGTCTGCCTGCTGGAAATTGTTGATGATATGATGACAGAAGAGAGTGGACAGGCTTCCTGAAGAAAGGATTGTCTATGCCGGAAGAATACCGTTTCACTTACATAGGCGGCAGCAGCGAAATTATTGAAAAGAAATCCCGCTTTATCGCCACTGTAGAACCTGTCAAATCCGAAGAAGAAGCACTGGCTTTTATTGAACGCATACGCAGACAGCATTGGGATGCATCCCACAACTGTACGGCTTTTACCATTGGTCCTGACCACCAGCTTACCCGTTGCAGCGACGATCGGGAACCGGCCGGAACAGCAGGCCGGCCTATGCTTGAAACACTTCTGGGAGAAGACATCCATGACACCGCCGTTGTAGTTACCCGCTATTTCGGCGGCACTTTGTTGGGAACCGGCGGCCTTGTGCGGGCATATTCCTCTGCCGTCCGGGCAGGTTTAAACCAGGCCGTCATTTTGAACAAACGCCAGGGGATCCGCCTGGCCATTCATACGGATTACAATGGCTTGGGAAAGATCCAGTATCTTCTCAATCAGGAACACATTCCCATTCTCAACTCAGAATATACAGATTCTGTTCACATAGAAGTCCTGGCCCCCGCAGCCCTGTTTGATAAAATCTGCGCTTCTATTACAGAACATACCAGCGGGCAGGCTCTTCTGGCCAAAGGAGACAGCTGTCTGTATGCTCTGATGGATGGAGAAATACTCTTATTCTAGCCACGCTGCCTGTCAGCCATTTCGTATGCGGGACTGTTTCATACTTGTTAGGAGGATACAACATGAATTTTGGAATATTTTCAAGGCGCAACCGGCTTCTGCTTGGACTTCTCTTTTCAGGCATTCTGTTTTTCTTTGTCTCCTCCTTTTCCGCCGCTTATTATAAGAAGCATTTTGAATATCCGGCTTTTTTTCTGCGCATTAACGAAGTATGCACCGTAAATCCTGGAACTTTGGCAGGAGAAACCCTCGTTTATAAAGATTATATTGAAATCTACAACCCTTCCGAAAGCTCCGTTTCTCTGGAGCATCTCTTCCTGTCCGATGACACAGAGAACCCGGCTTTAGGTCCTATGCCGGCAGAAACCATCCCGCCCAAAGGTTATTATGTGATTTATGCCGAGGGACCAAAAGGCTCTGCCCCGGAGGGCGCTTACAATCTTCCCTTCCGCCTTTCGGAAGATGAAACCCTTATCCTCAGTTATTGTATAGAAAATGAAGATGGCAGCAAAAGCTTCCTTCCTGTGGATTCTCTCTATATTCCTTCCCTGCAGGCGGGAGCCGTATACGGCCGGAGGGAGGACGGAGAGAAAGTCTTTGCCCAAATGCGTCCTTCGCCAGGCGTTTCTAATCAGACCTCGACTCTGGTTCTGGACATGCCGGTCTTGTCTGCAGAAAGCGGATTTTATTCAGAGCCTTTTTCTCTGACTATGGAAGCGGCCGGCGGCCT
The DNA here is from genome assembly GCA_949740535.1 of uncultured Lachnospiraceae bacterium. Taxonomy (GTDB): domain Bacteria; phylum Bacillota; class Clostridia; order Lachnospirales; family Lachnospiraceae; genus Laedolimicola. Next base: position 2,753 of record CATJHO010000147.1, on the reverse strand, counting down.
CTCCATCTACTATACTCTGGATGGAAGCGAACCGCAGATGGACGATCTTCTTTACACAGAACCTCTGTCTCTCTCCGATCCAAGCTGTCTGCCGGATCAATATGCCTGCCGGGAAGATATCACTTCCGGACTCAACGGTTACCTTCCGCCGGAGGCCCCTGTGGACAAGGCACTGGTTGTCCGGGCCGCCGCATATGATGCAGATGGAAACCACAGCGGCATTGCCACTGCCTCTTACTTTCTGAATTTTGAAGAGAAGGCGGGCTATGAAAATACGGCTGTTATCTCTCTTGCCGTGGATCCGGCAGATCTCTTTGGTGGAGAAAACGGCATTTATGTCCAGGGAAGCACTTATGAACAGGCTCTGGAACGGCTGGAGATCAGTGATGATCTTTCCTGGAGCCAATTGATGGATTATCTGAATTATTATGAAAGGGGCAGATCGTCTGAGCGGCCCATGCATGTCTCGTTTTTTGACAGCACGCACAGACTTTCCACACAGCTGAATGGCGGAATTCGTATCCGCGGCAATGAATCCCGGAATTTTCCACAGAAAAGCTTTACCCTTTTTTCCCGTAAATGCTATGAAGCAGAGGCTTTTGATCCGGTCCTTTTTGATACAGGCTTTTCTTATCCCAAGCTGATTTTAAACAACAGCCGCCAGCTAAAAAAAGTCTTCTTCTTTTCCTTGGTGGAGGATCGGAACACTGCCGTACAGCGGTATATGCCCTGTCAGCTTTTTCTGAATGGGGAATATTGGGGCATGTACTATCTGATGGAAAAATATTCTGGATCGTATCTGGAACAGTATTACGGTGCCGAAGCAGATAACATCCTTTTGATCAAGGCCTCACGGGAGGTAGAGGAAGGAGAGCCGGAGGATATCTCCCGCCTTCAGGAACTTCAAGAATTTCTTTCACAGGACATGTCAGATCCCGGTCTTTACGAAGAACTCCTGACCCGGATAGATATGCAGAGCTTCATCGATTGGATGTGCATCAATATCTACATTGGCAATACAGACTCAAAACCTTTCGGCGGCAATGTCTATATCTGGCAGGCCCTGACGCCCGCGGATTCCGAATACCAGGACGGCAGATGGCGCTGGATGCTTTACGATCTGGACGACTCCCTTGGCGCAGGGATTGAGGCAGAGCAGCCCTATGCCATTGACTCCTTTACAGATCATCCGGGCTATTCTCCCTGCGGCTTTCTGGACGATGATCCCATGCCCTCTCTGATGGGCAACGCGGATTTCCGCCGGCAGTTTGTTATCACCTTCATGGATCTGGCCAATGAAAACTTTGATTCCGATCGGATATCTGCACAGCTGGACGAACTGGAAGCCCGGTACAGCGCTCCGGCTTACCAAAGTTACCTGCGCTGGAACACCCTTTCCGCAGATGTGCCCTTTGAACAGCAGATAGAGGAGCTTCGCTCTTTCTTTGCCGGCCGTTATGATGCCATTGTTTCTTACCTTGCCCAGCATTTCTCCCTGACCGGAGATCTGGTGCCTCTTACCATTTCCGCTGATGTTCCGGAAGGCGGTACCATAGAGCTGAATACTTTGTCACCGGACCTGACGGCAGGGGCCTGGACCGGAAGCTACTTTACAGATTATCCCCTCAGCCTCACAGCCACACCCAATGAGGGCTATGCCTTCGCAGGCTGGGAAGCAGAGGGCTGCCAGGTTCTGTCGGATTCTCTGACAGATACCAGTCTCCGGATTCAGCTGGAAACTTCTGCATCTCCTTCTGTTAAAGCTGTTTTCACCCCGATTGTTCCGCAGCGCCAGACAGAGAATGGTGAATAACGCTTCGTTCTTCTTACCTCTGCACGCGTATAAACATTAAAATAAGGTCCCGGACTTTTCCAGTTACCAGGTGTCTAAGCTGCTCCTGTACACAGATACGGAAAAATCCGGGGCCTTATTTTATGACAGGCCGCCTGCCTTTATGTTATTTTTTAATCTGTCCATAATAAGCATTGGCTCCATGCTTCCGCAGGAAATGCTTATCCTGAATCACCTGAGGCGCCGGTGCAGTGCCGGGTTTCAGCTGCTCTGTACGGCAGGCCATCTTGGCTACTTCCTCAAGCACAACCGCATTATGTACAGCATTATCTGCATCGGTTCCCCAGGTAAAGGGACCGTGATTGGTACAGAGCACACCGGGAATATGCATGGGATTCTTTCCCTGGAAGGTCTCAATGATCACCAGTCCCGTATTCTTCTCATACTCACCATTGATTTCTTCTTCTGTCAGGCTCCGGGCACAGGGAATCTCACCATAAAAGTAATCCGCATGCGTGGTTCCATAACAGGGAATGCTCCGTCCGGCCTGCGCCCAGGAGGTTGCCCACGGAGAATGCGTATGGACAATTCCACCCACTTCCGCAAATGCTTTATAGAGTTCCAGATGGGTCGGCGTGTCCGAAGAAGGATTGTAATCACCCTCCACCTTATTGCCGTCCAGATCCATCACAACCATATCCTCCGGCTTCAGCTCATCGTAATCCACTCCACTGGGCTTAATAACGAACAGACCGCTCTCCCGGTCGATTCCGCTGACATTTCCCCATGTGTAAGTAATCAGCCCTCTTCTGGGCAGCTCCATGTTGGCTTCATAAACCTGTTTTTTCAGTGCTTCTAACATCTTTGTTCTCCTTTCCCTTTGTGTTTTTTCTCATTATTCTTTTTGATCCAGCAAGTCACGCATAAACTTGTTGGCAAAAGCCAGATCCTCTTTCCACTT
>CATJHO010000146.1 GCA_949740535.1 uncultured Lachnospiraceae bacterium | reverse complement strand
GATGTACTCTTTGCCTTCGGGAGATCCGTCAACGCCGAGAACGATTGCCTTGGAACCAGCCTCGTTGATTGCAGCATAAGCGCCCTGTCCACACTGGTCATTGCATCCGAATACAGCTACGATATCCGGGTTAGCCTGAAGAATATCCTGTGTCTTCTCAAGTCCGGGATCCGGCTTTCCTTCTGCATCCTGCTGAGCTACGATGGTGAAGCCTTTGCCTTCAATGGTCTTTGTGAATCCTTCTACACGGTCAAGACAAGCGGAGTTTGCCGGATAATCCAGAATCGCAATCTCGCCTCCGTCCGGGCAGAGCTCGATAAGCTTCTCGCCGCACAGAACGCCTGCGCCATAGTTGTCAGATGCAACATAGGAAGCCACCTTGTCAAGGCTTGCTACAGAAGTATCCACATTAACGATGGGGATTCCTGCTTCTGCCAGCATATCCAGTGCAGGCTCAATACCTTCACGGTCTACCGGATTCAGGAATACAGCAGAAACTTCCTGTGTAATGAAGTCTTCAATGATGCTGATCTGCTTTGCCTGATCCTGCTGAGCGTCCACGATAATTACCTCATCGCCGTTCTCTGCTGCCATTTCCTGCATGGTCTCACCAATGGTTGAGAAGAAATCAGATGCTGCCCAATAGGTGTAACCGAACTTACGTCCACCTTCTGCGGGAGTTTCTGCAGGAGCCTCTGTCTCTCCGTCTGCCTCTGCCGGTGCTTCAGTTTCTTCCTCTGCCGGTGCAGCGGGTGCCTCTGTCTCTTTTGCACCACAGCCAGCCAGAAGTGTCAGTGTGAGTGCGCAGCTTAACATGCATGCTAATACTTTCCTTTTCATACTTATCCTCCTTAATAATAAATTAGTAGTATATGTTCTCCGGATTATTCCGGTTTGAACCGTTATTTATCCGCCGTAAACCATAGTTCTTACGGCTTTCAGATACTCCAGTCCGCGCTTAGACAGTTCCTCCGGCGTATCTGCAAAACGCCTGGTAAGGTAAGTCAGAGAACTGGTTTCTTCCAGGGTCTCCGGATTAAAAGTCTCGATACATCCGGCTCCCTGATAATCTATCTTCTTCAATGCTTTAAACACATCTGCCCACGGAACATGCCCCATGCCGGGCGCTCCCCGGTTGCTGTCAATCAGATGCAGATAGGCCAGCTTTTCTCCACACATTTCAATGGCTCCTGGTATATCTGCCTCCTCAATATTCATATGGAAGGTATCCAGATGAACCTTTAGGTTCGGAAGACCTGTCAGCTCAATAAGTTCCAGAGCCTGTGCCGCCGTATTCAGAAAATGTGTCTCGAAACGTTTCACCGGCTCCAGTGCAATGTCAATTCCATACTGTGCCGCATACTCTCCTGCCGCCCTTAAATACGCTGCATCCCATTCAATCTCCTGTTGGCTGCGGGGCTTTCCTGTATGGTAACCGGATCCCACATAATTCACACCACCCACTACTGTTGCTCCCAGCTCTGCAGTCACATCCAGCAGACGTTTCATAAATGTCAACGCTGCTTCCCGCACAGCCGGATCCGGAGAAATTGCATTGTACTCCGGGGTCATGGCTGTCGTTACAACCGTCCCCATGTCATACTGCTTCATCCGCTCTGCCACTTCTTTTGTTGGGAAACAGTTTGGATCATTGACGAAGAAATCCATCACCTCTGCTCCCAGCTTTGCCGCTGTGTCAATGCAGGACAGGTGCTCTGTCCCGAACTGATACGCCCAGAGCCATGTGTTCAAACCTAACTTGACCATGTATCCTTCCTCCTTATTTCTATACTGTCTCTTGCTTTTGATTCCGGAGACAGGAATTCACATAAATGTCTTCTGCCTTCTCTACAGCTTTGCGAGGCTGGCAAAATCCTGCTTCAGAGACTCATACATGCTGTCATATATCTTATGGAACTGCCGATACTTTTCGGCGTCCTCCACCGAAAATCCCACGCTGTCCCTCTCCTTCACAAATCTGCTGCAGGCCTCCCGGATGGATGCATACACGCCGGTTCCGGCTCCGGCCAGAATCGCTGCTCCATAAGCTGCGCCCTCTTCCTTGTCCAGCCTGTGGATATCACAGCAGAACAAGGCTGCCAGCATCTTCCGGTACACAATGCTCCGGCTTCCTCCGCCGCAGACCCGAAGCGTATTCACCTCAATCCCCTGATCTTTCAGCATGTTGTTGCAGTCAGCCAAGCAGAATACCACGCCCTCCATAATGGCGCGCAGCATATGGGCCTGGGTATGGACTGTATTCAATCCCAGAAATGCGCCCCGGTACAAAGGATCCATATGCGGAGTACGTTCTCCCATCAGGAAGGGAAGGTAAATCAGCCGCTCGCTTCCAATGGGAATCTTATCTGTCATCTCTGTAATCATGTCATAGAAAGAACGGTTTTCCTCATTTGCCTTCTGAATCAAATCCTGACAGAACTTATCCTTAAACCATTCGATTGATAATCCCGCCGACATAGGCCCGCCCATGGAATGCCAGCATCCGGGAACCGCACAGCAGCATACATGAAGTCCGCCTTCGGGAACCTTGATATACCGATCGAAATGGGTGTATACCACAGAGGAAGTGCCAAGGGTTACAAATGCCTGCCCCTCTTCTACCACGCCTGTTCCCACTGCCGCGCAGGCATTGTCGCTTCCACCTGCCACTACTGCTGTCTTCGTGGTAAGACCACACTGTTCTGCAATCTCCGGCAGCAGATATCCGGTAATTTCCTGGCTCTCATAAACCTTACCCAGAAAGCTTTCATCAATCTGAAGAGCATCCAGAATCTCTTTGGACCAGCACCGGTGCTCTACATCCAGAAGCTGCATGCCGGTAGCATCCGACACATCTGTGGCAAACACTCCTGTCAGCACATAGCGGAGGTAGTCTTTGGGCAGAAGAATATGTCTGCACTGCCGGTAGGTATCCGGCTCATTGTCCCGAATCCAGAGAATTTTTGCCGCCGTCCAGGCTGCCAGAGGGGGATTGGCGGAAATATCCAGCCATTTTTCCATGGGAAGCAGCTCCAGCATCTCATCTACCTGCTTATCGCTTCTCTGATCACACCAGAGAATGGTTCTTCCCAGAGGCTCTCCCTTTTCATCCAGCATCACACATCCGTGCATCTGTCCGGACAAGCCGATTCCCACAACCTCTTCTGCCTTTACACCTGCCTCTTTCACAACCTTTGCAATTGTCTCAAGAACGGCTTTTTTCCAATCGTGGGGATCCTGCTCAGCCCACCCGTTCTGCGGCTGGTACATGGGATATGCATACTCCGCTGAGGTTTTCGTCACTCCGTTCTCATCCACCAGAATCGTCTTCGTTGCACTTGTCCCCAAGTCAACTCCAAGCACATACTTCATGAAGCTTCCCCCTTTCCAGCGGTTCCACAACCGCTTTCATCCTTTTAATATTTTCTGTCATATTTCCTTTCACAAGGGCTCTGCCGGAAACCAGTATATTGGCTCCCGCTTCCGCCGCCTGCTTTACATTTTCCATGGTGATATTCCCGTCCACTTCCAAATCCATTCCCGGCCGGATGTTATCCAGCATTCCGCGTAAGATGGCAATTTTCCGGAGCGACTGAGGAATAAAGGTCTGTCCCTCCACCCCCGGACAGGTAGTCATCACATGCACCACATCAATCTGCCTTAACAGCTCTTCTGTCAGCACTTCCGGCGCAGTATCCGGATTCAGAGCAATCCCGGTCTTTACGCCCATTCTCTGAATACCCTCCAGAGTTTCCTTTATCTTCTCACAGGCTTCATAGTGAACAGTAATCACATCTGCCCCTGCCCGCACCATACGCTCTGCCAGCCTCATGGGCTCCTGCACCATCATGTGTACGTCAAAAACAAGCTCTGTGGAAGAACGGATGCGCTCAATCAGCCTGGGACCGATTCCCAGGTTGGGAACAAAAGCCCCGTCCATTGCATCAATATGTACATAGTCCGCCCCTGCCGCCTCTATCTCTTTTAAACCCTGATCCAGGAATCTATAATCCATTTCCAGTAAAGAGACAGCCAATTTATACATGGTTTCTTCCTTCTCCTAAATTTTATTAGTATCAATGGCCTTCTGGGTATCCCGGATCCGTTCCCGGTAATTATTGCCTATCCGTGACTCATATCCCAGATACAGAGCTTCCAGGATAAACTGATCGGATATCCTTCTTGTAATCTTATCCCGGCCTACGGTCAAATCCTTCGCCGATACCAGCAGGCAGATGTCTGTATAATCCAGAAGCGGGGATTTATCTCTCCGCGTAATGCTGATGGTTGTTGCACCCCTCTGCTTCGCCACCCGCATAGCCTCCACCACATTCCTGGAACGTCCCTCATAGGATACGGCTATGGCCACATCATTCTTAGTCAGGTTGCTGGCCGTCACCATCTGGAGCATAATATCCTCTTCCGCAGAACATGACACCCCGATACGTTTAAACTTGATATAAGATAATTTTGCGGCTGTATAAGCGTCACCTACCGCAAAAAAATGAAGCGAATCTGCTTTCAACAGGACAGAAAGCGCTCTTTCATACTCATTTTCCACAATCGCCAGCGTATCGCTTAAAACCTCCATATTGTTTTTATAAAGCTTCTCCAAGATCACAGACATATCATCATGTGCCCGGATGGCCACCAATGAGGAAGGATTGCGGTGGTTTTCCAATTTAAAATCTTCTTTCAATGCCGTATATCCGTTGTACCCCATTCTCCTGCAGAAACGGATAATGGATGCTTCGCTGGCTCCCGACTCTCTTGAAATCATCGCCAGGGTCATCCGTTCAATAGCTTCCGGGTCTTCCAGAAGCGCATCAGCAATTGTTTTTTCAGCACGTGGTAACGAAGGCAACAGCCTTGTAATTTTTTCTAACAGTTCATGCATTTATGTTCCCTGCTTTCCTTACTCTTGGTATACAAGAGTATCCCTGTGCCTGTATCCATCATATCTCTAAATTGAAAATGAAGTAAATATCGCACTTAATTTTGTAACTTTTCTCACAAATTTCAATGGTTTATTCGTTTTAATTTTTGTTCAACTCTTACAAGTTTTTGCGTTTTTTACTTCATTTTGAAGTGAAAATATGACTTTTACTTCACTTTTGGGGATTTTTGTAATTTTTTTGTTTTTTCTATACGCAAAAAAGTGCGCCCCGTTCATACGGAAACGCACTTTTTTACTATATTATTTCTAATATGTTTTTCTGAGGCGGACACTCCACCCCCATTATCAAAGGCATCAGATACCCAATTTCAGCTTTCTCAGCTGCTCTTCTGCCGTTACATTGGTAGACGGCTTGTAATCTTTGAGCGGAATCAGCTTCTCATTGACAGCGTCCAAAATCCACTCCTTCTGGGGGAAGAAGTAGTGATCGTACTCAAAAGGAGGTGTAATCCAGTTCTGAGCTCCCACAACTGCAGGCGGCGCATCCAGGTAATCAAATACAAGCTCCGTGATATTCTTGGCAACTTCATCCAGGAAGGTTCCTCTTGCACAGGCATCGGAAGCCAGAACTACCTTTCCGGTCTTCTTCACAGACTCCAGAATCTTGGTATAATCCAGGGGAACCAGGCTGTGCAGGTTGATGAGCTCAACGGACAGGCCGTACTTCTCTTCCAGTTCTTTCACCGCATCATAAGCACGGTAAAGGGTTGCGCCCACGGTCAGCATCGTGATATCAGAACCTGTCTTAATCACATCCACATCACCGAATTCGATCTCGTACTCGCCTTCCGGAACTCCGCCTTCATGGAACTTCTCACCGATGTCGTAAATTCTCTGGCTCTCAAAGAATACAACCGGATCCGTTCCGTTCAGCGCTGACTGCATCAGACCCTTTGCCTCGTAAGGTGTTGCCGGGAAGCATACTTTTAATCCCGGTACATGGGCGCACATAGAGGTCCAGTCCTGAGAGTGCTGTGCGCCATACTTAGAACCTACGGATACACGTAAGATAAGGGGCATCTTCAGGATTCCTGCACTCATGGCCTGCCATTTTGCCATCTGGTTGAAGATTTCGTCACCACAGCAGCCGATAAAGTCTGCATACATCAGCTCTACCACTGCACGGCCGCCGCACATGGTGTAGCCTACACCGGTACCTACAATAGCAGTCTCGGAAATCGGAGAATTGAACAGTCTGGAGTAAGGAATTACATCTGTAAATCCGCGGTATACAGCAAAAGCACCGCCCCAGTCACGCACATCCTCACCGTAAGCGATCAGTGTGGGGTCCTCATAGTACTTATTAAACATGGGCTCGAAAATAGCATCACGGATATTGTAACGCTTCATAGCGCTTACTTCTTTTCCGTCCAGATAATGCGTGCGGACCTTCTTCTGGATATCGGTGTAACGCTTACAGCTTTCCTTTGGTCCTGTTACAGCCGGCTCTCTGCCAGTATCCATGCTGCGCTTCTTCTCGTTATTGAACATCAGACGCTCAATGATTCCCGGATCATTGTCAAAATCAAGATAGGGAGAAGCATCCTTATCTGCAGCCAGGCGGCAGATACGTGCCATTCTCTCTCTGGTCTTTGTCCAGATTGCTTCAAATTCACTGTCCTCGGCAATACCTGCATCCACCAGCGCCTTGCGGTAAGTAACCAGCGGATCCTGAGCCTTCCAGGCTTCGATCTCTTCCTTGGTACGGTATGCGTTCTGGTCAGAGGTAGAATGTCCCAGCAGACGGTAGGTTACCACATCAAGGAATACCGGGCCTTCTCCGTTCTTTACCAGGGGCATTTTTCTGCGGTATGCGTCAATAACTGCCAGAGGATTGTAGCCGTCTACTCTCTCAGCATGAAGCTGGCTCTCAGTAACGCCGGCGCCCATACGTGCCAGCTCGCCATAGCCCATGGTCTCGCCATAGGTCTGTCCGCCCATACCATAGGAGTTGTTATTGATATTGAAGATCAGCGGAAGTCCGCCCTTTCTTCCTTCCTCCCAAAGGGTCCGGTACTGATCCATGGTTGCAAAGGAAAGAGCCTCCCACACAGGACCACGGCCCATAGAACCGTCACCCAGGTTCGCCACTACAATACCCTTCTGATCGTTGCATTTCTTGTAGAGAGCCGCACCAGTGGAAATGGTTGCAGAACCGCCTACCAGTGCGTTGTTGGGATATACACCAAAGGGCAGGAAGAATGCATGCATGGAGCCGCCAAGTCCCTTATGGAAACCATTCTCGCGGGCGAACAGCTCAGCCAGAGCACCATATACGATGAATTCAATGGCCAGCTCTTTTACATCCCCCTCTGCCTTGCTGACAGTCTTGACAGCCTTCAGGGTCTTACCTTCGAAAAAGTTCTCCATATCATCCAGAAGCTCCTTGTCATCCAGCTTCTGAATACAGGAAAGACATTTTGCAAGAATCTCACTGTGGCTTCTGTGGCTTCCGAAGGTAAAGTCTTCCTTGCCAAGCAGATAAGCCTCGCCAACTGCCGCTGCTTCCTGTCCCAGAGAAAGATGTGCAGGGCCAGGATAAGTAGTGTCTACATCGGCATACTTTGCCTGGGTTTTAATCTGATTCAGCATATCCTCAAACTCACGGCAGATGGTCATGTCGCGGAAAATGCGGAGCAGATCCTCTTTGGTGAAGTTTCCTTCGTCCATCTCCTCTTTTATGGTTTTCTTGTAAGTGTTGATGGGAATATCCTTAAATGTGATTTTTCCCTCCGCACGCATTTTGTCGGGATCGATGTACAATGACTTTGGCATTTCTTAAATCTCCTTTCATTAATGTGCACATATTTTTGTGCAGAACCACATCCCCAGGGCGCCTTTCTCTTCCTTGCCGGCAGATTTCCCTGCCCAAAGGATATTTTTATTTCTTCCGCAGATAAGTGCGGATAGTTTTATTAAGTTATATCAATTATCTGCTATTTCATCATTAACAGAGAAATATTCTCAAGGGCTGTACACAGCTCTTTTACAAACTTGGAGGCCGGTGTTCCGTCCAGCGCTCTGTGGTCATAGGACAGGCAGAGTCCCATAGCCGGATAGGTCTTGATCTCACCGTTCACTTCCTTCACCCGTGTGGTAATACCGCAGACACCTAAGATACCTACCTGAGGCGGATTCACAACCGGTGTGAACATCTCTACTCCCAGAGAGCCTACATTGGATACGGTAAAGCTTGCTCCGGACAGCATATCCGGTGAAGCCTTGCCCTCCTGGCAGATCTTTGCAAGCCGCTTGGCCTCTGTGCACAGCTCAGAGAGCGACATCTTATTGGCATTAAAGATAGTAGGAACCATCAGCCCCTTTGGTGTATCTACTGCCATTCCAAGATGCACGTTGGTGTATTTGCGCAGCACATTGTCTTCGGGCATAATCGCATTCAAATCCGAATGATTCAGAAGAATACGGGAAACGGCGAACATTACCATATCATTTAACGTGATATTGGGCATCCCCATAGCCTCGCCATTAGCCTTAATCTGCTTTCTCAGATTCATCAAAGCTGTGGCGTCAAAGGTATGGTAATGCGTCAGCTGAGCCATGGTGCTCAAAGACTTCACCATCGCCTTTGCAGTAGCCTTTCTCACACCAGAGAACTTCACATCTACATACTCCGCTTCCTCTGCCGGTGCTGCCGCCACAGGCGCCGCCTGTACTGTAGGTGCCGCTTCCGCTGCAGGCGCTGCTGCCACAGGTGCAGGGGCCGGAGCATTTGCCGCATAAGCCTTCACATCTGCTTCCAGAATCCGTCCATGAGGCCCGGTAGGCACTGCCGCTGTGGCATCCACACCCAGATTCTTTGCCGCCATCCGCGCTCTGGGAGATACCTTGGCATCGGGATTGGCCGGTCCTGCCGCCGGTGCAGGCGCTGCTGCCACAGGTGCTGTCACGGGCGCTGCTTCTGCCGCTGCTGCGGGTGCTGCCGCCACAGTTCCCTCCTTCAAGCCAGCCGTACTGTCTCCCGGTTTTCCTACCGCACATACATTTACCAGTACCGGCACTTCATCTCCATCCTCATAGAAGATCTCAAGAAGCTCGCCCTCTGCTGTAGATTCGCATTCAAAGGATGCCTTATCGGTCTCATAAGTAAAGAGCACATCGCCAATCTTCACCG